>NZ_VRUT01000084.1:0-22421 GCF_008039465.1 Methylobacterium sp. WL120
AGGCCTTCCGCATGCGCAACCGCGACCTCGTCTACGTCTCCAACGCCCCCTTCACCGAAGTCTCCAAGGTCGTCAGCGTCTTCTCCACCGTCGCAGGACCCGTCGCCTCCGCCGCATCCGTCTACGCATACGCACGGTAGACGACCCCGCGGCTTGCCGGATCGACGGTTTTCCCGGAAACAGGCGGCCGTCCGGGGCGCGGCGCAGCGTTTCGTGCGCCGCCTGCCGGGAGGGGCGTTGATGCCGAGAAGGGGCATGATGACGATCGGACGCGCTTTCCGGTTCGGCCCGAACCTGCCCGGCCCCTGCTTCCGCGGTGTCAGCGCCGCCGCACTTCTGTTCGCGATGTTGGCGGCGGGACCGGCCGCGGCCGACGTCGTGGTCGGCGTGGCGGTGCCGCGTTCGGGGGCCTACGTCTCCGTCGGCGAGCAGGTGCTGCGCGGGGTCGAGGCTGCGGCCCGCGACGCCAACGCCAAGGGCGGCCTCGACGGTCAGACCATTCGCCTCGACGTCCAGGACGACGCCTGCGACTCGAACACCGCGACCGCCGTCGCCAACCATTTCGTGCGCTCGGACGTCGGCCTCGTGGTCGGCCACGTCTGCTCGAACGCGTCGCTCGCGGCGTCCGAGGTCTACAGCCAGAACGGCGTCACGATGATCACCGCGGCCTCGGTCTCGGCCAAGCTGACCGATCGCGGCCTGCCGACGATCTTCCGCGTCTGCGGGCGCGACGACGACCAGGCGCGCCTCTCGGCGATCGTGCTGGCCGAGCGGTTCCGCGACCGCAAGATCGCCCTCCTCCAGGACTTGACGCCTGCGGCGCGCGCGCTCGCCAACGCGACCAAGGACAACCTCAACCGGATCGGGATCAACGAGACGCTGCTGTCCGCCTTCTCACCGAGCGACGCCGACGACGCGGCTCTCGCCGACCGGCTGAAGGCCGCCGGCATCGAGGTCGCCTATTACGGCGGCGACGCCGTCGAGATGGGCCGTCTGGTTCGGATTTCGGCCGAGCGCGGCTTCCGGCCGCAATGGTTCGGCACCTCCGCCATCGCCACGCCGGACTTCGCCAAGATCGCCGGCGGGGCCAGCAACGGCGTGCTGATGACCTTCTACCTCGATCCGAGCCGCCAGCCGGCGGCGGCCGAGGTGGTCAAGGCGTTCAAGGCGGAGGGCGGCGAGCCGACGGGCTCGACGATCTACGGTTACGCCGCGCTCCAGGCCCTGGTGGCCGCCGGCAACTTTGCCCGGACGCAGGACCCGAGGCGCATCGCCGCGACGCTGCATGCCGAGCGCTTCGACCTCGTGCTCGGCACGGTCGGCTTCGACGGCAAGGGCGACGTCACCGCCCAGGGCTACGTGCTCTACGTCTGGAAGGACGGCGTCTTCACCCCGGCGCCGAAGTAGCCGATCGGCTCAGGCGGCCTCGGCCGCGTCGACCTCGGCTCCCCGGCCGAGGCCGCGGAGCAGGTCGGCGAGGTGCGGCCGCACGCCGAGCTGGAGCTTGTGCAGGCGCCGCACCGCCTCGTTCAGCGTTCCCTGGCGGTCGAGCATCCGGTCGGCGAAGCCGATCATCCGCGCGTTTGGCCAGGCCGGCTCGCGGATCGCGTGCAGGCGCCGCACGAGGGTTTCCGCCTCAACGGTCGGCTCCGCGTCGCTCATCAGGATCAGCAGCGCCGCGGTCGAGCGCGACAGGCCGTAATGGCAGTGGACGAGGAGATGCGCGGCGGGTCCCGCCTCGCGGTCGCGGCCGAAGGCCAGGATCTCGGCCACGTGGTCGGGCTCCGGCGGGACGAGGCCGTCGCCCGGGCCGAGGCAATCGTGGAAGTAGAGGGTCGTGCGTCGGAGCGCCCCGTAGGCGGCGAAGCCCGCCGGCTCCGGTGTGCCCGGATCGAGCAGCGACAGCACGCGGTCGACGCCGCTCGCGCCGTGGCGGGCGAGATCTTCGAGGCCGCAGACCGTGTGGAGGGTGATGGAAGCCGGTGTCACGATGGCACCGCCCTACCACGTGCCGCCCGCGGTTTCGAGACCAGCGCCGGACGTGTTAGGGCCGCGGGACCGCGACCGATGCCTTGAGGGAGGTGCCATGACGACCGTGAAGCGACGTGCGCTCCTCACCGCGGGGCTCGGTGCCGCGCTGTCCGCGCCTGCGCTCGCCGCCGCGCCGGCGCAGAACGGGTCGGAGGTCCGGTGGCGGTTGGCCTCCGCCTTGCCGAAGAACCTCGACATCCTGTTCGGTGCGTCCGAGGCCCTCGCCCGCATCGTCGGCGAGGCGACAGACGGGCGCTTCGCGATCCAGGTCACGGGCCCGGGCGAGCCGGTGACGGCCGACGGGCTGCTCGACGCCGTGGCGGCCGGGACGGTCGAGATGGGCCACGGGCCGGCGACCGTCGCGCCCGGCAAGGACCCGACCCTCGCGCTCGCGACTGCCCTCCCTTTCGGTCTGAACGCCCGTGGCCAGAACGCGTGGTGGCTCGCCGGCGGCGCCAACGACCTGTTCGCGGAGCTGTTCGCCAAGAGCGGGCTCGCCAGCCTGCCCGGCGGCAACACCGGCGCCCAGATGGGCGGCTGGTTCCGGCGCGAGATCAAGACGGTGGCCGACCTCCAGGGGCTGAAGGTCCGCATCGGCGGCCTCGGCGCGCAGGTGCTGGCCAAGCTCGGCGCGGTGCCGCAGGCGGTCTCCGGCTCTGAGATCGCCGCCGCGCTCGAGGCCAAGCGCCTCGACGCCGCCGAGTGGATCGGCCCCTACGACGACGAGCGCCTCGGCCTTCAGAAGGCGGCGCCGATCTACCATTATCCCGGCTTCTGGGAGGGCGGCGCGATGCTGCACTTCTGGCTCAACGCCGAGATGTGGAAGGCCCTGCCCAAGCCCTATCGCGCGATCCTGCAGGCGGCGGCGGCCGAGGTCGCCGCCGACGTCCAGGCGAAGTACGACGCCCGCAACCCCGGCGCCCTCCGCCGGCTGGTGGCGACGGGCGCGCAGCTGCGCCCGTTCCCGCAGGATGTGATGGAGGCGGCGCTGAAGGCGGCCAACGACGTCTACGCCGAGATCGCCGCCAAGAACCCCGATTTCCGCCGGATCTACGAGGCGATGAAGACTTTCCGCAACGAGGAATACCTCTGGTTCCAGGTGGCGGAGTACACCTACGACAATTTCATGATCCGGGCGCGTGCGCGCGGATAAGGCCGGTGCCGCCGTCCCTGGTTTCGTGGCAGGGTCGCGGTTCTCCGATGCCCGTTCGCGACAGGGCCGAAGTGGTCGCGGGAACAGCACGCGATGATGCCCGATGACGATGCGGTCCAAAGCTCCGGTCAGCGCTCGGGCCAAGGCTCCGGGGACGAGGCCGTCGACGACGCGCAGGAGCGGCCCGAACGCTTCCTGATCGTCGGCGTCGGCGCGTCGGCCGGCGGGATCGAGGCGCTGGAAGGCTTCTTCCGCGGCATGCCGTCGATGCCGGGTCTCGGGATCGTCATCGTCACGCATCTCAGCCCCTGGCGCGAGAGCGTGCTGCACGAGATCGTCTCGCGCTTCACCGACATGCCGGTTGAGGTCGCGAGCGACGGCGTCGCGGTCGCGGAGAACCACGTCTACGTCCTGCCGGCCGACGCCGTCGTCGGCATCCGTGACGGGCTCCTCGTCCTGCGCCACCAGAGCGCCGAGCACCGCGAGCGTCACCCGGTCGACATCTTCCTCAGCGCGCTCGCCGCCGACCAGGGCGAGTATGCCGGCGGCGCCATCCTGTCGGGGGGCGACTCCGACGGCACGCTCGGCATCAAGGCGATCAAGGAGCACGGCGGCGTCACGCTGGCCCAGATTGCCAATGGCGACGGGCCGCAGCACCCGAGCATGCCCTCCAGTGCGATCGCGACCGGGTACGTCGATTTCGGCGTGCCCTCGCACGAGATGGGCGCGAAGCTCGTCGCCTACCGGGCGAGCCTGTCGATGACCGACACGATCCTGGCCGGCAACGAGGCCGGCCCGTCGCCCGACGAGCTGCGCGGGGAGATCTACGCGATCCTGCGCGCCCAGGTCGGGCACGACTTCGGCGGCTACAAGACCAAGACCTTCCTGCGCCGCGTCCAGCGCCGGATGCAGATCCTGCAGGTCGAGGTCGTCGCCACCTATGTCGAGCGGCTGCGGCGCGACCCGGTCGAGGTCTCGGCCCTGTTCCGCGACCTCCTGATCAACGTGACCACGTTCTTCCGCGACGCCGAGGCGTTCGCCATGCTCAGCGAACGCGTCATCCCGAAACTCTTCGAGGGGCGCGGCGCCGACCAGACCGTCCGGGTCTGGGTGCCGGGCTGCGCCACCGGCGAAGAGGTGTTCTCGCTGGCGATCCTGATGATCGAGCACATGGAGACGCTGACCGCGGCCTGCCGGGTGCAGATCTTCGCCACCGACATCGACGAGCACGCCCTCGGCGTCGCGCGCGCCGGCCGCTATCCGGAGCAGCTGCTCGACGGCGTCTCGCCCGAGCGCCGGCGCCGCTTTTTCCTGCAGGACGGGGCGAGCTTCGTGCTGGCCAAGACCGTGCGCGACCTGTGCATCTTCTCGCCCCACAGCGTCATCCGCGATCCGCCCTTCTCGCGGCTCGACATGGTCTCGTGCCGGAACCTGCTGATCTATTTCGGGCTCAGCATCCAGAACCAGGTGCTGCCGACCTTCCACTACGCGCTGAGGCCCGGCGGCTTCCTGTTCCTCGGCATGTCGGAGAACCTGAGCCAGTTCGCCGACCTGTTTGCGCCGATCGACAAGAAGCACCGCATCTTCCGCAGCCGCGCCGACAACGCGACCGAGCCCCGCGTCCCCCTCGCTCTCAGCGGATTGCGCGCGATGTCCCATGGCAGAGACCTGAGACCGCGCCAGGGCGGCAACAGCTCCCTGGCCCTTCGCCATTCGGTCGAGATGCAGGTCCTGGAGCGGTTCACGCCGCCGCACGTCGCGGTGAACCGCCAGGGCGACGTGGTCTACTACTCGAACCGCACCGGCAAATATCTCGAGGCGGCGGCGGGACTTCCCACCCGTCAACTGCTGACGATGGCGCGCAAGGGGTTGAGGCTCGAGCTCCGGGCCGCCTTCCGCGAGTCTGTCGACACCAACGCCCAGGTGGTGCGCGAGGGGCTCGTCGTCGAAGGCGACGACGGCCGCGTGCAGATCGTCACCGTGACCATCGAACCCCTCGTCGCCCAGCGATCCGAGGAGCCGCTGTTCCTCGTGCTGTTCAGCGACGAAGGGCCCTCGATCAGCCGCGAGGCGGCGCAAAAGCGCTCGGTCTCCGCCCACGACGAGGTCGCGCTCCAGCTCGAGCGGGAGCTGCGCGAGACCCGCGAGCGGCTGCAATCGCTGATCGAGGAGTACGAGACCGCGCTGGAGGAGCTGAAATCGTCCAACGAGGAACTCGTGTCGGTCAACGAGGAGCTGCAATCCACTAACGAGGAGCTGGAGGCCTCGAAGGAGGAGCTGCAATCGGTCAACGAGGAACTCTACACCGTCAACGCCGAGCTGAACGGCAAGGTCGAGGCGCTGGATCGCGCCAACACCGACCTGCACAACCTCTTCGCCAGCACCGACATCGCGACGGTGTTCCTCGACGCCAAGCTCGTGATCCGCAGCTATACTCCCGCGGTCACCGAGATCTTCAACATCCTGCCGAGCGACCGCGGACGCCCGATCACCGACTTCGCCGGGCGGCTGACCCTGCCGAACCTGGCCGAGGACGTCGCCGCGATCATGCAGGGCAGCGACACGATCGAGCGGCAGATCGACCGGACGAAGGATTCCGCGCGCTTCCTCGTGCGGCTCGCGCCCTACCGAAACGGCGAGAACCGGATCGAGGGCGTCGTCGTCAGCTTCATGGACGTCACCGTGCTCGCCCGCGCCGAGATGAGCCAGCGCGTGCTGGTGGCGGAGTTGCAGCACCGGACCCGCAACCTCCTGGCCGTGGTCCAGTCGATCGCCCGGCAGACCCTGGGAACGGGGTCGGCAGTCGAGGCCTACTCTGAGCGGCTGAAGGCGCTCGGCCGGGTGCAGGGCCTGTTCGGCCGCTCCGACAGCGGCGCGGTCGACCTCGCCGAGCTGGTGCGGCTCGAGCTGCGCGCCCACGGAACCGAGGAGGGCAGCCGGATCACCATCGACGGGCCGGAGGTCGCCCTCGGCTTCGAGCACGTCCAGACCTTCGCCCTCGCGCTGCACGAGCTCGCGACCAACGCGATCAAGCACGGTGCCCTCGCACAGGCCGGCGCCCGCCTCGCCATCGCCTGGTCCCTGGAGGCGAACTCGGCCAGCGGCCGGCTGCTCGTGCTCGATTGGACCGAGAGCGGGGTCGCCATGCCGCCGGAGCCCGAGCGGCGCGGCTTCGGGCGCGACCTGATCGAGAAGGCGCTGAGCTACAGCCTGCGCGCTCAGGCATGGTTCGAGCTCGGGGCCGACGGCGTCCACTGCAGGATCGAGATGCCTCTATGAGTCGTGGCCTCGGGCGGCTACACCTTCAGACGGCAATTGGTGCCGACCGCCGGGACGTCTCGGTCCTCAAGCATGGTTCGGCGCTCAGGTTCGAGACGGCATGAACAACCCCTTCATCCGGAAACTGGAGAACTTCACCCGTTTCTCCCAGGCGGAGCGCAAGGCGCTCGAGGACGCGACCGGGCAGAACGTGCGCCGCCTCGGCCCGCGCGAGGACATCGTCAACGAGGGTGACGAACCGCGCGCCGTCAATCTCGTCCTCGAAGGATGGGCCTGCCGCTACAAGCAGCTTCAGGACGGGCGCCGGCAGATCATCGCGTTCTTCCTGCCGGGCGACCTCTGCGACCCGCACATCTTCACACTGCGCCAGATGGACCACGCCGTCGCCTCGCTGACCCCGGTGACGCTGGCCCGGGTCACCCAGCCCACCATTGAGGGCCTGACGGAGAGCTCGACCCGCATCGCCGAGACGCTGTGGTGGGAGATGCTGCACAACGCGGCGGTCCAGCGCGAGTGGACGGTGAGCCTCGGCCAGCGCTCCGCCGTCGAGCGCCTCGCCCACCTGCTGTGCGAGCTGTACATGCGCCTGCGCGCGGTCGGCCTCACCGAGGGCACCGCCTACGACCTGCCTGTGACGCAGGCCGACCTCGCCGACACCCTCGGGCTGTCGAGCGTCCACGTGAACCGGACCATCCAGGAGCTGCGCGGCGCGGGCCAGATCACCTGGAAGGGCCGGCGCCTGACGATCCACGACCTGCCGGCGCTGATGGCGTTGGCCCTGTTCGACCCCAACTACCTCCACCTCGATCACGAGGGTGCGCATCTCGATGCGCAGTGAGATCCGTTTCGCGCCGGCCACTTTCGCGCGCCGCGCCGCCCGGCGTGGCGGCGATCCCTCCGTAGCGACGGCCGTCCGATGAGCGACGAAGGCCGGATCGCCGCGCTCGAAGCCGAGAACGCGGCCCTGCGCCGACGCCTCGTCGCCGCCGGCCTCGACCTGGATGCGTCGGCGTCGGCGTCGCCCGAGGTGGACGCGGTGCTGCACCGGACGCGCAACACTCTGGCGATGGTCCGCGCGATCATCCGCCGCTCGGCCGATGCGGATCGCAGCGCCGAGGATTGCATGATGCGCCTCGACGGCCGCCTCGGTGCGATCGCACGGGTGCAGAGCGCCGGCATCGCCGACCCGTCGGCCGGCCTCGACCTGCACTCGATCGTCGCCGATGCACTGATGGCGTTGCTGGCCCGCGAGGGCGAGCGCGTCCACATCGTCGGGCCGAAGGTGCTGCTGGCCCCGCGTGCCGCCGAGGTGTTCGCGCTGGCCGCCCACGAGCTCGCCAGCAACGCGATGGAACACGGGGCGCTGACGGTCCCCGACGGCCGCATCGCCGTCACCTGGACTCTCGACTCGTGCGGGGATGCGCCGACCCTCTCGCTCGGCTGGTCCGAGACCGGATTGCACGACTTGCCTGCCGAACCGGCGCCGCTCGGCTTCGGCACCGAGATGCTGACGCGCACCCTGCGCTACGAACTGGGCGCAGAGACCACCCTCGCCTACCGGCCGGACGGGCTGCGCTGCACGATCCGCTTCGCGCTGGCGCCGCGGCTCGGACGCGTCGTCGAGGCTCCGGCGGAGGACGGGGGCGACGCCTAGAGCATTTTCGAGCGAGGTGGATGCCGGCTCGCGTGAAGGAAATGCGACCACACCCGGCTCGAGCATCGTCCGTGATCCAGAGATCATGGACGATGCTCCAGGCGCCGCCGACGGCGTTCAGGCCCCGAACAGGACGCGGGCGATCGTCCCCGGCTCGACCGGCTTCTCGCAATGGGCGACCGCAGCGTAGCGCGGCGGCACCATCGTCCGGTCGTAGCCGGTGGCGAAGACGAAGGGGACACCCCGCGCCGTCAGCGTGTCCGCCAGCGGGAAGACCATCTCGCCCTGCAGGTTGATGTCGAGCACGGCCCCGTCGAGGTCTGGCGCCTCGGCGAGCAACGCCAGCCCGTCGGCGACGGTCGCCGCCGGCCCGACCACTTCGGCGCCCTCCGCCTCGAAGCTGCGCGCCAGATCGGACACGATGAAGTAGTCGTCCTCCACGAGCAGGACGCGGCGCTTGGCCAGCGGTGCCGTCGACGTGGCGTCGCCCATTCGGTCCATCGATCTCAAGACGTTCCACGACCGCGCCCGTCGCGACGTTCATGGCATAGAATGCCAGGGAAAGCGGCCGCGGGCGAGCGGCGTGCGCGCAAGTCGCTCAGGGCGTGCGCTTGCGTAGGACGAAGTTGCCCGAGGCGAGGAATTTCTGGGCGCGCTTGCCGGTGTCGACCTCCGTCGTGAAGACGTTTCCCTTCGAGTCGACGGCGAGGTTGTGGACCCAATGGAATTGCCCGGCTCCGCGGCCGTTGAGGCCGAAGGCGCCGAGGGTCTCGCCGGTGGCGCGCGACAGGGTTCGGACCTCGTTGTTCGCCCCGTCGGCGTTGAAGAGGTAGCTCTCGTCGGCATCGGGCCACAGCGCGAGCTCCCAGACCGTGCCGTCGGCGCGGGTCTTCGTCTCGACGAACATCTCCTTCGCGAACCTGCCGTCCTTCCGGAACACTTGGATACGGTCGTTGGTGCGATCGCAGACGTAGACGAGCCCGTCGCGCGCGATCTTCACGCAGTGCACCGGGTTGGCGAATTGCTGCGAGGGAGCTGCAGCCGGATCGTAGGCGGGTACCTTGTCGTCGGTCGGCGGGCGGCCGTAGGCGCCCCACATCCGCTTGAACGCCCCGGTCTCGGAGCCGAACACGATGATGCGGTGATTGTAGTAGCCGTCTGCGACGTAGACTTCGTTGGCGGGCCTGCCGAGGCGGCTCGTGTCGCGGCTGTCGGTCTGCGGGCCGGACTTGCCGATCTGCATCACGAACCGCCCGTCGGCCGTGAACTTGAGCAGCTGCCCGTCGTTCGCGCCGTTGCCGGCGATCCAGACGGAGCCCTTCGGGTCGACCTGGATGCCGTGCTCGTTCTCGGGCCAGTCGTAGCCCTGCCCCGGGCCGCCCCAGGAGCGCAGCACCGTGCCGGCCTGATCGAATTCGCGCACCGGGGGCGCCGGCTTGCAGCATTTCGTCCGCGGCGGATCGAGGCTCGCCGCCTTCTCGTCGTCGGTGAGCGTCCGCGGGCGCTGGATCACCCAGACGTGGTCGTCGGCGTCCACCGCGACGCCGGATGCCTGACCCATGATCCAGTTGTTCGGGAGTGGCTTCGGCCAAGCCGGATCGACCTGGAAAGTCGGCACCTCGGCCGCTTCTCCGAGACCGACGGGGATCGCGGCCTATACGAACCCGATCGCCAGCGCTCCAGCGAGCCTGCGCAGGATGTCGTCCTCCCGGCGGCGCTTCTGCGCCTTCCAGACGATCTTAGGCTCGCCTCGATGCGCGGCCAGGGCGCGGGGGCGGCAAAGCCGCGCCGACGGTGACAGATCGCAGGAAACGGTTCGAGGCGACGCGGGAAGGGGCGCACCAAGAAAAAAGGCCACTCCCGAAGGAGCGGCCCGAAGTCTAGGGAGGAAACGCCCAAGAAGGGCAGCAGGACCGCGACGCCATCGCTGTCCCGCGTTGCACAATCTGATCCTCCTTCGCCGAAATGCAAGGGGGTTCGGTCAGTGACCCTGTCGTTTCTCGGCCCGACCTGCAGCTCGGTCGAAGCATGTGTTGAAAATGTCGCAGACGGGTTCGATCAATCTTCGGCCGTCCTTGGTGTCGTCCTTGAGCGACAAATGCATGCAAATGACTGATCGAAAACAGGTTTCGTCCGCCAATGCGGCCCTGTGCTATGGCCCGGATTTCAGCCCCTCCCGCATTGGTGCGCGCGGGACGATCGCGATCTCCGCTCTAGCTGAGCCGGTACGGTTCCGGGCCGTGCACCGGGTTGGGGACGACGCGAGACGATGGCGATTCACGAAAAGCGCTTCCGGGTCCTGAACGATGTCGCACCGCGGAAGGGCGGCGCTTACGTCCTGTACCTGCTGCAGCAGGCCAACCGCGCGCATCACAACCCGGCGCTGGAATACGCGATCGAGGAAGGCAACCGCCTCGGGCTACCGGTGGTCGCCTGCTTCGGGCTGCTCGACGGCGCCAACGGGTTTCCCGAGGCCAACGCCCGGCACTACGCCTTCCTGCTCCAGGGGCTCGCCGACGCGAAGGCGGGACTGGAGAAGCGCGGCGTCGGCTTCGTCATGCGCAAGGCTTCGCCCGCCGAGATCGCGATCGACCTCGGCCGCGAGGCCGCCCTCCTCGTGCTCGATCGCGGCTACCTCGCGATCCAGAAAAGCTGGTACGGCGAGATCGCGAAGGCCGTCGAGACCCGCGTCGTGCAGGTCGAGGGCGATGTGGTGGTCCCGGTGGAGACCGCTTCCCCCAAGCACGAGTTTGCCGCGCGCACGCTGCGCCCAAAGCTGCACAAGCTGTGGGCCGATTTCGTGGAGCCGCTCGCGGCCCGCAAGGTCGAGCATAAAGCCGACGGCCTGAAGCTCCCGAGTGAGATCGATCCGTCCGACCCGATGAAGGTCCTGGCCGGAATGACCCTCGACACCGACGTCGGGCCGGTGAAGCGCTTCGTCGGGGGCGAGACGCAGGCGCGCAAGCGCCTGAAGGCGTTCCTGGAGGACGGGCTGTCCGGCTACGGCAACGGCCGCAACCGGCCGGAGGCGGCGGCCGCTTCGCACATGAGCCCCTACCTGCATTTCGGCCAGATCTCGCCCGTCGAGATCGCGCTCGCCGTGCGCGCGGCGAAGGACGGCGACGACGACGACCGCGGCGCCTACCTCGAGGAGCTGATCGTCCGGCGCGAGCTGGCCTCGAACCACGTCTTCTACACCGAAAGCTACGACAACTACGCCAAGGCGGTGCCCGACTGGGCGCAGAAGACGCTGGCCGAGCACGCGGAGGATCCGCGGCCCTACAGCTACACCGAGGCGCAGCTCGCGGCCGGCGAGACCCACGACCGTTACTGGAATGCAGCGCAGGCGGAGATGCGGGTGACCGGGTACATGCACAACCAGTTGCGCATGTACTGGGGCAAGAAGATCCTCGAGTGGTCGCCGTCGCCGAAGGTCGGCTTCGAGCGGACCCTGCGGATCAACAACCGGTACTTCCTCGACGGGCGCGACGCGAACTCGTTCACCAACGTCGCCTGGGTCTACGGCCTGCACGACCGGCCGTGGGCGCGGCGCAAGGTGTTCGGCACCGTGCGCTACCAGAGCGAGAACTCGCTCAAGAAGTTCGACGCCAAATCCTACGTGAAGGCCGTCGAGACCCTGTGCGCGGCCGAGAAATAGCCGTCGCGCCCCTCGCGGCCTGGCCCGCTCCTCGCTAAGGCAGTGCGGCCGACGCAAACCTCGCCCCAGGCAGGCTTGCCGAGGCGAGCGTGTTCCGTCGGTGTCGAGTCCTCGCGCAATGCCGCCCCGTTTCCGCACCCGCGCCTCGATCGCGCGCCTGCGCCGCGCCTCCATCGGCGCCTACCCGCTCTGGCGCGGGCGGTTGCTGTTCCTGTTCGGCGGCATCTGCGTCGGCCTCGCCGCCGTCCTGATGGCGCGCTGCGCCGACGCGGCGCAGGTCGGCTTCAAGGCGCTGGTCGGCGTCTCGCCGCTGGTCGCCCTCGTGGCGACGCCCGCGGGCTTCGCGCTGGCGGCCCTGCTGGCGCGGACCGTCTTCCCGAACTCGCAAGGCTCGGGCATCCCGCAGGTGATCGCCGCCCGCCACACCCGCGATCCGGCCTTCCGCCACCGCCTGATCTCGCTGCGCGTCGCCTTCGGCAAGATCGTGGTGATGACCTTGGGCCTCGCCTGCGGCGCCTCGTCGGGCCGCGAGGGGCCGACGGTGCAGGTCGGCGCCGCGATCATGGCCGCCGTCGGCCGCCTCACCCCGGATCGGCTGCCCGGCCTGATCCTCGCCGGCGGCGCGGCCGGGGTCGCGGCCGCCTTCAACACGCCTCTGGCCGGCATCGTCTTCGGGATCGAGGAGCTCGGCCGGGCCTACGAGCCGCGCTCGTCCGGCTTGATCGTCGCCGGGATCGTCGCCGCCGGCCTCACCTCGCTCTGGCTCGTCGGCAACTACACCTATTTCGGAACCAGCGACGTGACGCTGCCCCTCGGCAAGGGCTGGCTCGTTGTGGTCGTCCTGGGCGCGGCGGGGGGCTTTGCCGGCGGCGTGTTCAGCCGTCTCGTGATCCTGTTCGCGCGCGGGCTCCCGGGCCGGGCCGGACGCTGGATCGCCCGGCATCCGATCGCCTTCGCGGGGCTGTGCGGCCTCGGCGTCGCGCTCGCGGGGCTCGCCTCGGGCGGATCGGTCTACGGCACCGGCTACGAGGAAGCGAAAGCGCTGCTGCACGGCGATTCGGCAGCCCGGCTCGACTTCGCGCCGCTGAAATTCTGCGCCACCGCGCTTTCGGCGATCAGCGGCATCCCCGGCGGTCTGTTCGCACCCTCGCTCGCGGTGGGCGCCGGCCTCGGGGGCATGCTGCAGGACGTGTTCCCGCACGTGCCGATCGGCGCGCTGGTGCTGACCGGGATGGTCGCCTACCTCGCCGGCGTGCTGCAGGCGCCGATCACCGCCTTCGTCATCGTCACCGAGATGACCCAGGACCACGCGATGATGATCCCGCTGATGATCGCGGCGGTGCTGGCCGACGCCGCCTCGAAGACCGTCTGCCGCACCGGCCTCTACCACACGCTGGCCGAGATCATGCTCGCCCGCGCCGCGCCGGCGCAGGACGAGGCCGGAATTCCGGGCGCGTCCGCGCGGGTCGGCGGGAACGGTTGAGCTTGGGCCGCATTGATCGGACGCTTTCCACGCCGGCCGTTCGCCGGTTCGATCCGGAGTTTTCGGCATGACCCTTCTGAAATGGGCCCTCATCTGCTTCGTCGTCTCGGTCATCGCCGGCGGCCTCGGCTTCACCGGCATCGCCTCGGGCGCCGGCTCGCTCGCCCGGATCCTGTTCGGCATCTTCCTGGTGATCGCGATCGTCATCGTCGTCATCGCTTTCGCCGTCGGACAGGCGGTGTTCTAGGGCGCGCCCCGTGGCGTCGGGCCTGAGCCGGGGCGTCCCCCCGGCGAAGCGCACGTGTCTGGTCACCGGCGCCACCTCCGGGATCGGCTACGAGACCGCCCTGGGGCTGGCCAAGGCCGGCGCCCGGGTCGGGATCGTCGGCCGTGACCCTGGCAAGGTCGCGGCGACGGCGGCCGCGCTCACCGCGGCCGTGCCGGGCGCCGCGATCGACTGCTTCGTCGCCGACCTTTCGTCGCAGGCGGAAATCAGGCATCTAGTCGGCGAAGTCCGCGCGGCCTATCCGCGCCTCGACGTGCTGGTGAACAACGCCGGGGCGATCTTCGACCGGCGCGAGACCACCGTGGATGGCTTCGAGCGGACCTGGGCCCTCGACCATCTCGGCTACGTCCTCTTCACCCTCGAGCTTCTCGACCTGCTCAAGGCCTCCGGCCGGCCGGGCGCCGGCGCCCGCATCGTCAACGTGGCCTCGGCCGCGCATACCCGCGGCCGCATCGCCTTCGACGACCTCCAGGCCGAGCGGTCCTACGGCGCGATGCGCGCGTATTCGCAGGCCAAGCTCGGCAACGTGCTGTTCACCTACGCGCTCGCCCGCCGCCTCGCCGGCGCGCCCGTGACGGTGAACGCCCTGCATCCCGGCGTGATCGACACGGGCTTTGCCAAGAACACTGGCGGCGCGTTCGGCCTCGCCTGGTACCTGATCCGTCCGTTCCTCAGCACCCCTGCCGCCGGCGCGGCGACGACGCTGCACCTTGCGACCGCGACCGCGGTCGAGGGGGTGAGCGGGCGCTACTTCGCGCGTAGCCGCGAGAAGACCTCGTCGCGCTACAGCCGGGACGAGGCGGTGCAGGAGCGGACCTGGGCGATCAGCCTGGAGCAGGTCGGGCAGGCACCGATCTAGGCGTGGACATGAACGCCTGGGAACCGTGCCCGAACGTTCGAGAAGCGCGGACAGGAGCGTCCAACCGTTTGCCTTGGGGCAGGCGGTCCGCTCCCGACCGAACTCCGTCGTGGAAGCGACTCGTTATACCAGACCTCGATGAGCCCGACTCATCGAGGTCTGGCCCCCGCGACTGCGGGGCGGCGGCAATCCGCCGGACCTCATGGGTTCCTACCCATGAGACTTGGTATTAGACCGGTCGAAAGCGGGTGTCGGTCGGCATCGCCGCGTTGGTCTGTCGCTCCGAACCGCCCGCTTCTCTGTGGACTTCGGCTGGCCGACTCGGTCGCGGAGGGCGACAGGCCAGCTTCAGGCCAGCTTAGGGCGGAAGGGAAGAACGAGACCTTCCGGACGCAAGCTCGTCATGAGGGTCCGCGCGAGTTCCGACTGTCCGAACGGCTTGGTCAATCGCGGGACCGGAACCAGGCCGTTCTCAGGCAGCTCGGCGTAGCCGCTTGCAAGGATCGCGACCATGTCCGGATACTCGGCCCAGATCGCGTCGATCAGCTGCGTCCCGGTCATACCGGGCATCATCTGATCCGTGATGACAAGATCGATGGTCTCCCTCGACCGACGCAGGATGCGCAGAGCCTGCTCCCCGGAGACCGCCTCGACGACCGTGTGCCCGAGATCTTCGAGCATCGCCGCCGTGTTCATCAGCACCAGAGCATCGTCGTCGACAACCAGGACCGTGACCGGGTCGAGCTTCGGAAGTTCCGGCTCGGCCTGTCGGTCGGGTTGGATCGCTTTGCTCATGTCGGCCTCGGGCAACCAGAGCTCAGCCGTCGTGCCCTGGCCCTTGACGCTCTTGAGGAGCAAACGGCCGCCCGACTGCTCGGCGAAGCCGTGGGCCATCGAGAGGCCGAGCCCGGTGCCTTTGCCGACGCCCTTGGTGGTGAAGAACGGCTCCGCCGCCTTCGCCAAAGTCTCCGCATCCATGCCTTCGCCGGTGTCGATCACGGACAGGCAAACGTAGTTGCCCGGCTTCAGGCCTTGGACGTCCTCGGCCGAAACTTTGGCCTCGCGGGCGACCAGCGTGATCGTGCCTCCGGCCGGGGTGGCGTCGCGTGCGTTCACGCAGAGGTTCAGGACGACCAGTTCGAGTTGGTTGGCGTCTGCCAGAACGTGCGGAAGCTGCAGTGGGAACTGCATGTTCACCGGGATGTTCAAGCCGATCGACCGCTGCAGCATGTCGCCCATGCCGCGGATGAGGTCCGGCACGTCGACGGGCGTCGTAGACAACTCCTGCCGCCGCGCGAACGCAAGCATGCGCTTGGTCAGGGTCGCGCCACGATGGGCGGCCTGGATCGAGTTGTCGATCAGCTGCCGGAGCTTTGGGTCGGGCGGCAGGCGCTTGCGGGCGAGCTCCAGGTTGCCGAGAACCACCGCGAGCAGGTTGTTGAAGTCGTGGGCCACCCCTCCGGTGAGCTGCCCGACCGCCTCCATCTTCTGAGATTGGATGAAGCGTGCACGAGTCTCTTCGAGCGCCTGCTGCGCGTCGCGTCGCTCGGTGATGTCACGTGTGATCTTGGCGAAGCCGATGAGTTCGCCGTGGTCACCCCGGATGGCGTCGATCACGACGTTGGCCCAAAAGCGTGAGCCGTCCTTGCGGATGCGCCAGCCTTCGGCTTCGAACCGGCCTTCTTTCGTGGCCGTCGCCAGCGCCGTTCCCGGCAGATCGGTCGCCCGGTCCTCGTCGGTGTAGAACCGCGAGAAATGCTCGCCGATGATCTCCGCGTCGGAGTAGCCCTTGAAGCGCTGGGCGCCCTTGTTCCAGCTGGTCACCCGCCCAGTCGGATCGAGCATGTAGATGGCATAGTCGCGCACGCCTTGAACCAGCAGGCGGAAGCGCTGCTCGCTCTGTCGCAAGGCGGCCTTCGTGGCCTGCTGCTCGGTGAGATCGCGGGTCACCTTGGCGAACCCGAGCAGCGTGCCGTCCTCGGTGCGGATCGGGTCGATAAGAACGTGCGCCCACATCAGGGTGCCATCCTTTCGAACGCGCCAGCCCTCCTGCTCGAAGCGGCCTTCGGTCTCGGCGATCATCAGAGCCCGCGCTGGAAGGTCCGTCGCCCTGTCCCCGGCCGTATAGAACCGGGAAAAATGCTGTCCGACGATCTCGTGGTCGGCGTAGCCCTTGAAGCGCTGTGCGCCCTTGTTCCAGCTTGTGACCACGCCTGCCGGGTCGAGCATGTAGATCGCGTAGTCGATGATGCCCTCGACGAGGATCCGGTAGCGATCCTCGCGGGTCAGTCTCGGCGTGGCGGCCTCTTCGATGTCCATGCGGCGGTCCAGAGCTCATTTGGGCCGGGACCCGGCTTCGAGGGCCGCGTGCAGGTTGGTGGCGGAGCGGCCCTGGGCACGATGGGGTGACAGTCGCCCGAACCTAGAACGCCCGTCCCGGACGCTCGTATCCTTCGATCAGGGTGAAAAGCCCCGCGAGCCATGCGGTCATCAGACCGCCGACCTTCGTGTTGTGCCGACGTGCTCCATTCGCAGGGGGCGTTTTCCGAATGGTCGATCGACAGAAGACCATCGCAAACCGACCCATAGCGGCCGCCGGTCTCTGGTTCATCAAGCGATCTGCAAGCGGACATTCCCAGGGTCCGCGATGGGTCGAACGCGGGTCCATGACCTGGGTACCACCCGTCGGATTTCGACCACGAGAAACCTCGCGCGTCCAATGCTGGCGGTCCCTGCGGAAGGGCGGTTTCGAGTTTCGCGCCTTCGCGGCGCGGGCTCGCCTGGAACCACCTCCGCGTCGATCCAGCGGGAGGTGGTCCCGGCGCTCAGCCGCCGACGGCGCCGGCCTTCTCGCGCCCCGCGGCTCGTTCGGAACTTGCGCGCGCCTGAGCCTCGATGAACACCCGCGTCACGTCCGGCACGCGCGCCTTCAGCTCGCGGTCGAGGCGCGTCGAGATCCGCTCGACCTCGCCCGCGGTGAGGTCGTCGGCCAGGTCGAGGCTCACGTTCACGAGGATGTCCGTCGGCCCGAGGTGCTGGGTCAGCACCTCGTTGACGTGGTTCACCCCGGGCTCGGCGCCGACGACCTCCTGGATCGCTGCGACGACCTCCGGGTCGGCGGCCTCGCCGATCAGCAGGCCGTGGGTCTCGATCATCAGGAAGATCGCCATCCCGACGAGCACGAGCCCGATGCCGATCGAGGACCAGCCGTCGAGCGCGGGCATGTCGAGGAGGTCGGCCAGCACCACGCCGGTGAGCGCGATGACGAGGCCGATCAGCGCCGCCACGTCCTCCACGAGGATCGTGAACAGGGCCGGGTCCTTGCTGCGCCGGATCGCGCTCAAGGGCGAGCGGTCGCCCTTCTCGGCCCAGAACGCCCGCATCGCGACGAAGCAGGAATAGCCCTCGGCCGCGACGGAGAAGCCGAGGATGGCGACGTTCACCCAGAAGCCCGGCAGCGCGTAGCCGAACAGGCTCGCGTCGGCGGCGGGCTCCGGATGCCGGATCTTGTGGGCACCCTCGTAGATCGCGAAGATGCCGCCGCCGAGGAAGATCAGCAGCGCGACGATGAAGGCGTAGAAGTAGACCTCGCGGCCGTAGCCGAACGGGTGCCTTGCGTCCGCCGGCTTCTTCGCGCGCTTCAGGCCGACGAGCAGCAGGATCTGGTTGGCGGTGTCCACCACCGAGTGTGCGCCCTCGGCCAGCATCGCGGAGGAGCCGGTGACGGTGGCGCCCACGAACTTCGCCAGGGCGATGGCGAGGTTGGCGCCGGCGGCGGTGTAGATGGCGCCGGTGCTCTCATGGGCCATGCGCGGGCGTTCCTGTTCGATCTGGGGGGCGGATCGCAGCTGGGCCGCGGCGATCCGAGCCTAAGCGCCGGCGCCGCCGACGGGTTCCGCGCGCGTGGACGCGGCGGCGGCGCCGGTGCATCCTGGCGGCCGCAACCACGGGTACCCTGCATGACGGATACGGCCTACGACCTCGACAACATCTTCGCGAAGATCCTGCGCGGCGAGATCCCCGCGCACCGGGTCTACGAGGATGCCGACACCCTGGCCTTCATGGACGTGATGCCTCAGGGGCCGGGGCACACGCTGGTGATTCCGAAGGCGCCTGCGCGGGGCCTCCTCGACGCCGATCCGGCCTCGCTCGCGGCGTTGGCGGCCAGCGTGCAGCGGGTCGCGCGGGCGGTGAAGGCCGCGTTCGAAGCGGACGGGCTCACGGTGTTCCAGTTCAACGAGGCGGCCGGGGGGCAGACGGTGTTCCACCTGCACGTCCACGTCGTACCCCGGTTCGACGGGGTGCCGCTCCAGCGCCACGAGGGCGGGATGGCCGACCCGACGGTGCTCGCAGGTCACGCGGAGCGCATCCGCGCCGCCCTCGAGGTCTGACGGCTCAGGCGGCCGTCGCCGCGCCGGTTTGCGCCATCCCGGTCAGCAGCCGGCGCAGGGTCGCGTTCTCGGCCTCGAGTTCGGTGATCCGACGCAGCAGAACCGTGACGGAGTTGTCCTCCGCCGCCGGCTCGGCCGCCGTCGTCGGCGCCGCGACGGAAGCGGGCTTGGCCGCCTCGTCGGCGAAGGTGATCCCGACGCCGTCGGCGCGGCGCCAGCGCAGGGTCGAGCGGTAGGTCCGGTCCTTCTGGGGGATGTAGAGGTCGAACACCTCGGGCAGCGTCGAGCTTTCGCTGAGGGCCAGCCGCGCCCCCGAGGAGGAGAAGTCGCGCACGAGGCAATCCATGCTCGAGGCACCGTTGTTGAACACGATGCGGCCCTTCAGGAACACCCTTTGGCGGGTCTCGTTGCGGTGTTCCGACGACATGAACAGGGCCCCAGGCTCGAAGACGATAGGCCGATCATCCCACGTCGCCCCTTAAGGAATGCTCGCCGCGACCTTCGACTTACGGCCCTAAGCCTACAAAAAGCGCTGGTCGACGGTCTGGAACAGGTAGAATCCGTTGAAGCGCACGCCGGTCTCCGCGGCCCGGCCGTCGAAGTCGAGGGGAATGTCGGACCGGTCGTCGAGCTTGCCGCCGAAGGTCCAGCGGCCGCCACCGAGGAAGCGCGGCACGCGGCTCGACTCCGGCACGGCGCAGCACAGACCCTCGACGCTCTTCAGGCGGAACAGGTTGTAGCTCTGCATGGGCGCATCCTCCCCTCGGCCGACCCCTCGAACCGGATCTGCCGTACACGGCAAATCAGCTTGACCGTGTGGATAATCACACACTCTGTCCGGTTTGTGTCGATCACGTTTCGGGGACGTTGCGCTCTAACTCGTCGAGCCAGATCCGGGCCGTCCCGTCGGAGGGCGCCCGCCAGTCGCCGCGTGGGGAGAGGGCGCCCCCGGCCGACACCTTCGGCCCGTTCGGCAACGCCGAGCGCTTGAACTGGCTGAAGCCGAAGAACCGGGTCAGGAACACCCCGAGCCAGCGCCGGATCTCCGGCAGGCCGTAGGCGAGCCGCTTGTCGGCGGGGAAGTCGGGCGGCCACGCGCCCTTCGCCGCGTCGCCCCAGGCATGGAGCGCCAGGAAGGCGATCTTCGACGGGCGAAAGCCGTGGCGCAGGGTGTAGAACAGGGTGAAGTCCTGCAGCGCGTAGGGGCCGATCACGGCCTCCGTGCTCTGCGGCGCGGCGTCCGCCCCGGCGGGCACGAGTTCGGGCGAGATCTCGGTGTCGAGCACCGCGCTCAACACGCGCCCCTCCTCCGTGCCGAACTGGCCGGAGGCGATCGACCAGCGGATCAGGTGCTGGATCAAGGTCTTGGGCACGCCGGCGTTGACGGCGTAGTGGCTCATCTGGTCGCCGACGCCGTAGGTGCACCAGCCGAGCGCCAGCTCCGACAGGTCGCCGGTGCCGACGACGATCCCGCCGGCGTGGTTGGCCAGCCGGAACAGGTAGTCGGTGCGCAAGCCCGCCTGCACGTTCTCGAAGGTGACGTCGTAGACCGCCTCCCCCGCCGCGTAGGGGTGGCCCATGTCGGCGAGCATCTGGCGGGCGGCGGGGCGGATGTCGATCTCGGCCGCGGTCGTGCCGAGCGCCCGCATCAGTGCGTGCGCGTTGCCCTTCGTCGCGTCCGAGGTGGCGAAGCCCGGCAGGGTATAGGCCAGGATGTCCGAGCGCGGAAAGCCGAGCCGGTCGAAGGCCTTGGCGATCACGATGAGGGCATGGGTGGAGTCGAGCCCGCCCGAGACGCCGATCACGGCCTTGCGCGTGCCGGTGGCTTCCAGGCGCTTGGCGAGGCCCGCGACCTGGATGTTGTAGGCCTCGTAGCAATCCTGGGCGAGGCGGGCCGGGTCGGCCGGCACGAACGGAAACCGCTCGATCCGCCGCATCAGCCCGAGGTCGCCGGCCGGCGGATCGAGGCGGAACGGCACGCGGCGGTAGGCCGGGCGGGGGCCGCCGCGAGCGTTGTCGTCGAAGCTGCCGGCCTGCAGACGCTCCTGGGCGAGGAGGTCGAGGTCGACGTCGGCCAGCGTCGCGACCGGCGAGGCCGAGAAGCGCTCGCCTTCCGCCAGCCGCACGCCGTTCTCATCGACGCTGGTCTGCCCGTCCCAGGACAGGTCGGTGGTGGATTCGCCCAAGCCCGCCGCCGCGTAGACGTAGGCGCACAGGCCGCGCATCGAGGCCGCGCGCGAGAGCAGGGCGCGCGACTCCGCCCGGCCGACCGTGATCGGGCTGCCCGAGAGGTTGGCGAGCACCGTGGCGCCCGCGAGCGCCGCGTGCATGCCCGGGGTGTCGGGCACCCACAAATCCTCGCAGATCTCCACGCCGACGGTCAGGCCCGGCACGTCCTCGGCGACGAACAACTGGTCGGCGCCGAACGGCACCTCGCGGCCGGCGAAGCGCACGGTCTCGCCCGCGATGCCGGCGCCGGAGGCGAAGTGCCGCTTCTCGTAGAACTCGCGGTAGTTCGGCAGGTGGAGCTTCGGCACGACGCCGAGCAGCCGGCCGCCCTGGATCGCGAGCGCCGCGTTGTAGATCCGGTTCCGCCAGCGCACCGGCGCGCCGACGAGGAAGAGGGGGCGGAGATCGCCCGAGGCCGCGACCAGCCGCCCCGCCGCCGCCTCGACCGCATCGAGCAGCGTCGCCTGCAGCAGCAGGTCCTCGATGGCGTAGGCCGACAGCGCCAGTTCCGGGAAGACGGCCACCGCGACGCCCTGCCCGTGGCACCGCTCGGCGAGCGCCAGGATCGCGTCGGCGTTGCGCTCGGGGTCGCCCGGGTGGCTCCGCCCGGTGCAGGCGGCCACGCGGGCGAACCCTTGCGCGTAGAGGGATTGGAAGTCCTTCCGGGGAAGGGCTTGCGGGAGAGGGGCTTGTGCCAAGGGCGTCACGACCCGCGCGAGGTGGAATGTCCCCACCACCTTACCGCTTGCCGGCCCGCCCCTCCAGCACTCGGCGGCGGGCGGTTTTCAAGGCTCTGTTAACGACGTTCGGCCTAACTCGGATCGACCGTTCCGGGCGGGACGGCCTTTCCGTGTTTCGAGTTTTTGAGAACCCATGCGCGCATCGGGACGGCCTCCCTATTCTCATCGCGACCCCTCTCGCCCCAGCCGCGGCGGCGACCGCCCGAGCCTCACGCTCGGCGCGCTGGCGCATCGGTTGATGTCCCTGCGGGCGAGCCTGACGCGGCGCCTCGTCGGCGGCCCGCAGCGGCCGGGCTACGCCATCGCCGGCACCCGGCCGGCGCCGAGCTGGCTCACGCCGCCGAACGCGATGCTGGGGCGCGGCACCGAGCCGGGCTCTGACGGCAGCTGGACCGATTCCCGCGCCGGCCGCGACGCGGTGTTCGCCGACGCTTGGCCGACCGAGGTCTTCGACGACCGGGCGACCCTCGACATGCTCGACGGCGCCCGGCCCGAGAGCCGCATCGACGCCTCCGCCTCCTCGCCCGGCGTGCTGGTGCGCTCTCCGCGCCGGCCGGCCGCGATCACGCCGGAGGACATCGACCGTCCGCGTGGGGTCGCCCACGCTGTGGCGGGCGCCTCGCTCCCCCCCGACGCCCCGCCCGCCGTGCGCTACACC
>NZ_VRUT01000085.1:0-22302 GCF_008039465.1 Methylobacterium sp. WL120
TTTCCGGGCGCTGCATCCGCAGCACCAGCTCGATCAGCTCCTCGCGGCTCAGCCGCTCAAGATCGCTTCGGCCCATCCCACGAGGGAATCAGCGAAACCCGACCCGCGCAAGGGGGTGGGTAATTACGGTGGGCGGCCCTGATCTGCAGTACGGCGTGCAACGAGATCCTAGTGACTCGGGACACAGCGTAGCCGATCCAGTACACGACCTTGCCTGGTAGCTCCGAGCAGATCCGCGCGGTGCCCTGCGTTGCGAACCCAACCTCAGACGGGTCTGCACCGAGCTGCGCCGTCTATGCGTTTGCGAGCATCGTCAGATGGGCTGGAGGAACACTGACACCCTGTTTCGAGGCCGCGACTGCTGCAAACTGGCCTGCCTACCGTGCTTCAAACCAGTATCAGGCGGTTCCATAACGTTCAGGCGACGAATTGCCGGCGCTGACATAGCGAGAAGGCCGAACATCGCACCTTGGCCGTCGAGTGCGTCCAGGCTACGCATGCGGACCCGAATGACGCGTGCGGAGGTGGAACAGGGTGCCGGTCACATAGCGCCAGCTCGCTGCCTCGATCGCAATAGCGCTGCAGATCGCGGAGCGCGAGGCCATCGCGGCCTTCCTTCGCGACACAGCTACGACCCTTGCAGATCACAACCCACTGTCTCAGACCAGCGCAGGAGCCCAGCGTCAGATTTGGACCGTGTGGCAGCGGGAATTCGCATTCTTCGGCGTATCGGTGCTCGGTGTGCCCTGCCTCCTGAATGCGCTCCAGTGGCCTCCGAACCACAAGCCCCTGATTCAAGAGATGCTCAAGGCCGGCTCGTGTCGGGTTTACGTTTACCACCATGGAGATGATGCAGGATTGTCGGAGCGGTCCTGCACACCACGGGCAACGCCCCCCTCCCGGAGATTATGCCCCTTCGACGAACCCGCGCACGGCGCATCGTCCAGCTGCTGACCCCGCAGCTCGATCCCTTCGCGATCCGGCAACACGCGGCACCGGAGATCCTCTGATTGGTGCGGCGCGCGGCAGGGCAATTTCATCCAAAGGATACCTCTTCCCTTCCGATATACTCTTCCCGGTCGCGTTGCGCCCGACCAGATCCACTGCGCTTTCCGCGAGGACAAGGCTTCTCAGGAAGGCTGTTGCGCCTGTTTCAGGCCATTTGTCTCGCTCAGTCGGTTCTGTCGCCAAAAACGTTTCCCAGCGTCGCAGAACCAGTCAGATCACGCACATTTTCGGCAGCTAAACTTGTCCGTTCTCTGGGCGGACTCAATCATTGAAATGATCGTTGGTGGCAGCTTCGATTTTGGGTGGGATAGCAGGTTTTTGCCAAAGGCGAAAAGGGGTTACTTCCTTCAGCATGGCCATGCTGCGCTGTTTTTGACAAAAACGAATCAGATCGCCTGCGCCAGATCAAGCAAGTCTGCAAGCGCTCATTTACCCGCAAGCGTGGCTGTTTTGGATAGTATCACAGGTTTTAATAAGTTTTAAGGTTTTTCAGCATGCTGCGCTGACAAAGAATTTAGCTCAATATCAATGACTTAGGTGCTGTGAAAATTGGCGATGTACGGCCTCCGGATTGGTGATGTACGGCTTGTCATTGGCGATGTACGGGATTTGGTTGGTGATGTACGGTTTTGAATTGGTGATGTACGCCCGTGACAAAAGTTATCCACAGACGTAGCCGTAGAAATCGTGCCTTGGCAGGCCCATTGGCGAAGTACGGTTTTGACAAAAACGGCCGACAAAAACGAGTTCACGCCAGTGGCAACTCAGGCTTCCCAGCCCCGCTGCCCAAGGGGACGTCAGCCTCTTCCGGTTTGCGCTCGCGCATAACCAGCACCTCTTCGCGGCGGCCCGGTGCCAGTTCCAGATCATAATCCGGGAACGGGAACATGCGCGTGCTGGCGACGAACTGTCGGACCTGGAAACTGAACTGTGGCAAGCCCTGGGTGGAGCCGCTGCGCTTGTGCAGTTCTTTCAGGCCGTAGCGGGCGGCGCCGCTCTTGCCGGCAGCGCGGCGGGCTAGCCGGTAGATGAAACGGCCGATGCCCTGCGTGATCAGGAAATACTCCGGGTTCAGGGTTAGGATCTGCGGGTTGCCCTTCTCGCGCACTACACCGTTATAGACCCAGTCCGGGATGCCGATCTCCACCATGTCGATGTTGCCGGTGGTCGTCTTGCTGATCACCTTGAACGTCTGGATCAGCGGCATCGTGACGACCTCGCGGCGGCTGCCGCCGGTCAGGTTGACGATCTTGATACGGGTGCCCTGCAGGCGGTCTAGCGCTGCTTCCAGGTCCTTGTACTGCTTGCCACCGGAGCTGCGCCGGCAGAATTTCAGGATGTGCGAGGTGCTGGGGCGATACACGCGCGCCGGCACATCGGTGCGCAGCCCCTTCTCCTGTTCCAGGCGGTAGCGTCGGGCTTCCTCGGCCAGGCTGGTCACCATGTGCAGGAAGATGTCGTAGTCGAACACCGTGGCGAGGCCGGCCGAGGCGCTGCCGTCGATCGTAATGATGCAGTCCTTGAGTTCGTAGCGGATCTCCCCTCCCCGCTTGGCCTTGCCGAGGGAAAACGGCGCGACATCCATCAGATTGACGTCGTCTTTCAGCGGGGCGTCGTAGATGCTTGGCACAAAGAACGACATCTGCGAGTCGTCCTCAGGGGCCGCGCGTAACACCGGCGCCGGCAGCTCGGCAGTCAGCGCGCCGACGATGTCGGGCTGACGCTCGTTCAGCTTCACCGCCTCTCCGAGAGCCTTGAGGGCAATATCCAGATCAGTGACCGGCTCGGGCGCGACCTTGAGATCAGCCAGGCTGCGACGGCTGTAAAAGCGCCGGAGGCGGCTCAGGGCTTCCTTGGTCAACTCCATTGTCGGGCGGCTAGTCCGCGTGCAGAACGTGTCGGCCAAGTCCTGCAGGTAGGCGTTTTTCTCGTGCAACCCCAGAATACCGAAGGCCTCCAGGGACATCAGATCAAGGCGAACGGGGGTGCTCAAAAGCGGTATTCCGTAAAATCGTAAAATTGCATTTCTGTTTTTGCTGAATTACGCTTCAGGAAATTCGCGCTCCAGCAGCTCGCGCATCATGTCGGCCATTTTGGTACCGCGACCGGCACACTGCATCTTGACCCGACGGTGCAAGCTTTCCGGCACGTCGATCGTGAAGCGGGACATCTTCTCCTTGGGCGCAGCAGCAGGCGCTGGAGCCGGTAGCGGCGCGGCCTCGACGGCTTTCAACGCCGTCACGTTGCCCCCCTCTCGATCGCTCGCCGGCTCAGCGCCTCGATTGGCGATCCAGGCATCGGCGCCAGTAGCGAGCTTGGACGTGGGTACCTTGAACGACACCGATTTTCCCCCCTTGGTCATGCGGCCTTCCTTTCTTTTTTGGTTTTTGGCTTGGTCTGAATGAGTTCGGCCGCCAGCTGCGCAACCTCCATGGCGGCTTCGCTTTTGGGATCGGCTTCGATCACGGACAAGCCCTGCATCGCGCTTTCAGCGTAGATCACGCGCTGACTGAAGCCTGCGGTCAGGACCGGAAAGCCGAACTGTTGCAACGCACTAACCACATCCCGTCCAATTGCCGTATTTACGATTCTACGATTAATCACAAAAACGGCTTTCAGATTTTCTTTGTATTGCTGGGCCTCCTTGATCAGCTGCACTGTGTCAGCCGAGGCCCACACGTCATACGGCGAGGGCTGGACTGGGATCAGCACGATATCGCTGGCTAGGATGGCCGCGCGGCCGAGGTCGTTGACTCGCGGCGCACCGTCGATGATCACCACATCATAGTCCGACGCCAGATCGGGCAGATCCTTGTGCAGGGTCGGTTTCGCCATGCTAATCACCGGGAACAGCGGCTCGCCTTCCCGGGCGGATGACCAGGCCATCGAGCTGCCCTGCGGATCGGCATCGACAAGCAGCACGCGGTTGCCGGCTTTGGCGCAGACGGCAGCGAGGTTGGTCGCCACGGTTGTCTTGCCGACCCCGCCTTTCTGGTTGAGAACCCCGATGATCATAGAGCCGCCTTTCTAGATTTACGCTTCTTTAGATTTACGATTTTCTGCAAAACCGGTTCTGTAGGTCCACGATTTCACACAAACACGACGGTGGCAACGGTTGGTTAACAACCTTTACCCGGATTACGACGAACGTGGTACGAAGGCCACATTTCTGCATCACTGCAAACACGCATAATCGTATTTCTGGCATTCAGACATTCGAGACGATAGCGCTGCTCTCGCAGCGGTGCGCTCAGGGGTCAGTTTATCGATGATAGGGGATGCCATGCATGAATGGTCACTTGGACAGTCGGCGACCGTACCCGGAGGGCTTGGTTCTGCGCCGGCTCAAACCGGGGATGAGACCGGTTGCACCTCGTCCCGATCCCTTATGACCATGAAGACCAGTGATGACTGATAGAACCGTCAAGAAAACGTAAAGTCGTATTTGTAGATTTACGACCCTCGGAGGCACATAGACTTATATTCTTTAATACCGTTGAGCCACAAATATACATTGTCGTAAAACCGTAATTCTGATAGTGCTGCTGATGCAGTAGTCTGAGAGCCCTCTCTGATTGGGGTTCGTGAGGCAAGCTTCTCCTGATCGACGTTTTCGGGTTCCGGCTGTATCGCTCTCGCGGGTCACGCGCTTCTCTTCGCGGTCGGCGCGAGGCCGCCGCATGATGGGGTTAGGAGAACGAGGCGTCTCAATCTGTTTCACGACCTGGTCTGCTGACGCGAACCGGTTCGGGACTCTCAACGAGATCGCCTCACCCATCGTCCCCACGGGAACGATCCGGGTCACCCTCGCGGGTGAAGTCTGGCCTGCCGTCGTCCAGTTCGCTTCAGCAGGCGTGTCTCGATCAGGCGGCTGCGACGGCCGCTGCCGGCTCCTTGCCGAAGCGGAACTCGGTCCCGTCGCTCCACATCCGATGGAGGATGACGGCGAGCTTGCGCGCAACCGCCACGCGGGCCCGCGCCATGCCACGGTGTCTGGCGACCTGCATCCCCCAGGCGCGCAGGCTCGACCATTTGCGCGAGGGCGTCAGCAGGGAATGGGCCGCCTCGTAGAGCGCTGTACGGGCCAGTTCGTCGCCGCAGCGGCTGACCTTGCCCTGGATGTCGGTCTCGCCCGACTGGTAGCGAGACGGTGTCAGGCCGAGATGCGCCCCGACGTTCCGGGACTGTCGGAACCGCTCCGGCTCATCGATGGTGGCGCGGAAGGCCAGCGCGGTGATCGGGCCGACGCCTGGCACACTCATCAGCCGCCGGCAGACCGCCTCGCCGCGCACGATGGTGAGGACCTGCCGGGTCAGCCGATCGAGCTGCTCCAGCACCGTGGCCAGGATCGCCAGCAGGGGCGTGACGAGCGGCAGGATCAGGGGATCGTCGGCCGCCATCTCGCGCACCCGCCCGGCAAAGGCGGCACGGGCCGGGGTGCCGAGCTTGATCCCGCCCTCGCGCAGGATCGCCCGCACCACGTTCTCGATGGCTCGCATCTCGTTGAGCACGGTGCGCCGCGCCACCAGCAGCGAACGCCAGAGCCGGGACTGGGGCGACTTGACGTGAACCTGCCGGTACCAGCCCGTGCGCGTGATCTGGGCAAGCGCGCGGGCATCGTTGCGGTCGGTCTTGTTGGGCATCGTCTTCATGGCCGCGTTGGCGAGCCGCGTCTCGATGCAGACCGCCGGTAGACCCGCTGCCCGAAGCTCGTTGTGCAGCCACGCTGTCAGCGAGCACGCCTCCAGGCCGATGCGCTCCAGCGGAAGGCCGAGCCCCGTCAGGGCGGCTACGAGCGGCTTCGGCTCGCTGGCGGTTCGCAACTCCTTGGTGAGCCGTCCCGTCTCATCGACCACGCAGATTGTGGTCTCTTCCAGGGAGACGTCGAGTCCGGCAAAGTACGTCATGGCTGCTCCTTCCTGATGCTGTGGCGATCCGACATCGACCACGATCTCACATCTCGATAGGAGCAGCCGCCTTCAGCGGAACCGCGGCGTGACCCCAATCACCCCATCTGTCCGATAAGGGGCTGAGGCAGGGTTGAGTGGCCGGGATGGCAGTGATTCCAAGAGGGTGCTGAAACCTGACCTGGATCTGCCATGTGGACCCCGACCACTCGCCGGCAGCATAGCCGTGCGGGCCTGCGCTATGAAACCGACCTGACAGATGCCGAGTGGGCGGTGATCGCACCTCTGATGCCGGAGCCGGCGCCATGTGGCCGCCCGCCAGTCTGGACGACGCGGGAGGTCCTGAACGCCATCTTCTACGTGCTGCACGGCGGCATCGCGTGGCGGCTGATCCCGAAGGACCTGCCTCCACGCATCACGAAGTACAGCTACTTCGCGCGCTGGCGCGACGACGGGCTGTTCGGCCGGATCAACCACACGCTCGTCATGGCGGACCGCGAGCGCGTCGATCGAAGCGCCTCACCCACCGCCGCGGTGCTCGATAGCCAGAGCGTGAAGACCACCGAGAGCGGTGGCCCGCGGGGCTACGACGCCGGAAAGAAGATCAAGGGCCGCAAGCGTCAGGCCCTGGTCGACACGGACGGACGCGCTCTCGTGCTCGATCCGCAGGCCGCCGACGTACAGGATCGCGATGGGGCCGGACCGGTGCTGCGCCTGTCGCGGCGGACCTTCCCGTTCATCGCCAAGGCCTTCGCCGATGCAGGCTATGCGGGCGACAGGCCCGCGACTGCAACGATCATCACCGTCGACATCGTGCGCAAACCCAAGGATCAGGTCGGCTTCGCCGTGCATCCACGCCGATGGGTGGTGGAACGCTTCTTCGGATGGATCAGCCGCAACCGACGCCTCTGGAAGGACCCGGAAGCGACCCTCGCCTCGGCCCAGGCCTTCCTCTACGCCGCTGCCGTCATGATCCTCGTTCGACGGCTGGGACGCGCCTCATGACTTATCGGACGGACTCTCAAGGAAGCCAGCGTCGTGATCGAGCAATGACGTAGGCACGACAACACCCTCCGGCCGCACTCCTCGCTCGGCTACCAGCCACCTGCGCCAGAGGTTGTCATTTGGCCAACAGAACCGAGCCGCTCAGTGCCATCCGCTCGCCCTGCCATCGTCACGCAACCGACGATGCACTAACTTCGAACATGGGCCACCAAATGGGGGCAGGCCACCGCGGGTGGGCGGCTTCCACACGTTCAACATGGCGCGGCGTACGATCCAAGGCTGCGAGGCCATGCTCTGGCTGCGCAAGGGCTTCGCCTTTGCCGGCGCACGGACGGTGCGCGAGCAGAACCACCTGCCCGCCTACTGCTTTGGACTGCCCGTCGCGAACAAAACATGAAGTGCGACTATAGGCACTCTTCTGTAGCCCGACGCCGAGTTTGCGACAATCCCCTCAGCGGTCCTTCGAGCGCAAGATCCAAACGATCCCGACCACGGGTATGATCAGCCCGAACAGCGTGAAGAAGAGAAGGCCGAGGTTCATACTGCGCCGATCGCCGCCATTCGTTCCCGCATCATCGCTCAGGTGCATGCCGCAATCCAGATCGGTAGGCAGGGAGTTTATATAGCGGGGAGCTCCTTTACGAGGAAGCCGGGGTCTACAAGGATCCGCGGCGCATAGCGACGCTTATTAGGGCGTGTCATCGCTTGAGCCAATCGAAGGCGGTCGCGAGGGAGAGGACGTCCATGAAGCTGACGGCGATCTTCTCGTAACGAGTGGCGATGGCGCGCCATTCCTTGAGCCTGGGCCAGAGGCGCTCGACTTGGTTGGGGGTGTTGGAGATCCAGTCCGGGCAGGCGACGGGCGCCTCGTGGCGCTGGGGCGGGGTCGCAGGCCGTGCGCCCATGTCCCAGAGTGCTCGCGGAAGGCGTGGCTGGTGTAGCCGCGGTCCCCGACGACCCACTTGGGCACGCCGGGAAGTGAACCGCACCGGGTTTCCCGGAGGCCATTTGGTTTGATTCAGGCTGCCAAGGTTTGCACCTCGGCGTGGGCATAGTAGCGCGCTTCGGCCTCGGCGGGAGGGATATTCCCGATCGGTTCGAGCAGACGACGGGTGTTGAACCAGTCGACCCATTCGAGGGTGGCGAACTCGACGGCCTCGAACGACCGCCATGGTCCACGCCGATGGATCACTTCGGCTTTGAACAGCCCGTTGATCGTCTCGGCCAGAGCATTGCCGTAGCTGTCGCCGAGGCCGGTGCCGGGCCATCCGTCGGCGACAGCTACGACTGTGAGAGCCCGTCCGATAATGCTCGGCGGGGGTTGAGTGGTTGGGATGGCGGTGATTCCAGAAAGGTGCTGAAGCCTGATCTGGATTGTGCCATGTGGACCCCGACCACCCGTAGGCAGCATAACCGTGCGAACCTGCGATACGAAACCAATCTGACGAATGCGGAATGGGCGGTGATCGCATCGCTGATGCCGGAGGCGGAAAAAGAGGCTGGTAACTCAGGGCGCCCCTGTATCACTTCTGGGAGATGCAGTGCGGACTATACTCCGGCGGACGGGGCGTCTAGCTCGGCTACGCTCGCCCGGCGCAGCAGCATGAAAGGCACAGCATGACGTGGCGTCGGCGCACCGACCCGATCCGCCTTGACCAAATCATGTTCTTCGCCGCAGTATATTACGAGGCCTACCTTATCAGGAAGCGCCGGGTCACAAACTGAAACCAGCTTTGGCCCATACGTGTGGCTCCTCCCGCTTAACCCATCAGTTGCGGCGTAGAAAAAGTGTCCGCGGACGCCGGTTCTCTCGGTCGCCAGGATGGTGAAATGATTGCTTGGGAACGGGCCTTGCCTGAGGATCGGACAGTGATGAGGGTCAGTTCCGTCGCGTGCGGCCAGGTGGGAAGCGGAATGTGAGCGCCACGGTCCTCTCGTTTTTTCGCCCCGCTCCCTCGACGAGTGGGGATTGGTCTCAGCAGGAACTGGCTGAGTTTTATCGCGTCGAGGCGGCCTCACTGCAGGCTGGGCTGCGACTGGCAATCGAGCGCGGGCTGAGCGATGAGGGCGACCCTTGGCTCGTGTTTTGCCGGGAGGAAGGGGACGTCTTCCTGCACTTTGCGCGCGTCGATGGTGCCTACGTCATTGTCAGCGACATGCTGGGCGAGCCTCTCGTCGGACCTGACTTTCGGGCGCTTCTGGCCGAGCTCGTGGCACAGAACCCGAGCGTCCTGCCGATTTACCGAAACGCAGCAGGATCGGGCGGAGCGAAGCAGGGCGCGCAGGTTCTGATGCACCCCGCGGCGCTCCTGGCCGCGATCGTGGCAACAACGTGTTTATTCTCCTCGATGGGCGAAGCAGTCGCCGGCGAAATGCAAGATGGCATTGGCATGCCTCATGGAGCGTCAGACGCTGCTGCCTCGTCCGATAGCGCCGACATCCCATTTATCCACCTGGGCACACATGTGTCAGAGACCGATCCGACAACCCGGAGCCGAACCAACGAATCACGCGAGCTCGCAACGACCGTCAGCCTTGTTGTGGCGTGTATGGCGTCGTTGCTGACCCATGATGGCCTTGCCACGACGTCGCCGAGCTCGGGTGGGCTGAGTCCTTGGGATGGGGGGCTGAGCAGCTCGACGAGCGTGCACGCGGTGGGGCCCCGCCTGACAACGTCAGAACAGCAAACCGTAGCGCGAGAGGCAGCCGCCAAGTCAAGATCCGAAGTGGCGTTGGACGCCGCCGCGAGTTCTCAAACTGAGCCTGGAAGCCTGTTTTCTGCTCTACCCGCCTCGCAGCAGGGGAACGGGATTTCGCTGACCGCGCCGAATGGGACCATCATCGCTTTCACCCTCGACTTGGCCAATTTCGGGCCATCACCACGAGATCTGCCGGCCGCCGGCGGGGAGCAGATGGCGCATATCATGCTTGCGCCAAGCTCCGGTCATGCTCAACCCGTCCCGTCCCGTGGGCCCGATGTTCCGAGCGCTAAGCCCAGTGAGCTGCCAAGCGCGAACGCATCCACGCCAGCGGGCACCCCGACAGCCGGCTCAAGCCTGGAGGGTGCTGGGACGCCATTAGCGAGCAGTGAAGGGCTGACGCAAAGTCATGCCGCCAGCTCAAGTGGCGGCCTACCAAGTGTCGCTCGTGCCACAACGAATTCCAGTGCTGCCGTGATCGCTCCGGCGGCGGCATCGGCTACAGAAATGCAGACCACACCGACTCATGTCGATGTGAGCACGAAGTCGACGGCTTCCTCGGCCACGACGTCCGTTCTCCTCGTGGATGCAACGTCGAGCAAATTCAGCCTTGTCTCACCGGGATCAGACTTTCTGGCAGGCAAGAAACTGTCTGAGATCTTCCGCGATGATACGAGCTTGACGAGCCAGAACATCTCAAAATTTCTACATTCCCTCATAAGCCAGAACGCCGGCGATCATCCGGCAGATCTTGTCAAGGGTGGATCGACAACTCATGACCTCGTCCTCGACAAGGTTGATCTGACAGGCCCGGCCGTCGGCGCCCTCACAACCAGCCTGACGACCGAACCAGCCTCGATGCAGGTCGCCGAACCAACAAAGCCGAACGTGTCCGTGGGATCGGCAGGTGCGGCCCAAAGCCTCCCTCCCACGAGTTTGACGAACAAAACGGCTGCAGGCCAGGCGGATGCCTCTGGCAATGCTGAGGTTTCTCTTGCTCATACCGGGAACCACAGCACGACAGATCCGGCAGCTCAGCCCATCTCGAAAGGAGCGGTTCCGACGGAGGGGCTCACATCCTCCGAAACATCGGTGAACAAAACGCTCGTCGCGGCGAGCACAGACGCCATGGGCTTGCCGCCGGTCGGCACAGGCGGTGGAACTGTACCAGCGCCGAATTCCCTCAACCCGACGGAGGCAACACCGGTCACGGCGCTTGGTGTGTCCATGGTTACATCTGTTCTGCCGGGTAAGACGGACTCGACTGCGATCGTCGATCACACAACGGCGCTACAGTCAGCCACGGTGCTGTTCAGTAATGCGAATACCGCGTCGCAGACGATTTCGCTGAGCCTGTCAGGAAAGACCGGCATCCTCGATGACGACCAGTTGAAAATCATTGATAGCTTCATTGCGCATACGCCCAATATGCAGATGAAGATTGTCGAGAACATGTTGCAGCTTTACGACCCTACGCTAATTGACAACGCAAGTATCCGCCCCGTGTCTTGGGACATCGGTGGCGGATCAATCGTTCAGATCGTCGGCCTTCTCGACGCACCTCATCCCGGTCTAATGGGTTGAGACGAACTCGGCCGCGGACCCTGCCACGTCGGTCCATACGGTGGCCCAGCACCTCATGCGTCGCGTCCGCCACATCTGCACCCTGGCGCACCTTGTTAGAGCCGACGAGGATCTCCCATCAGAGGCCTGCCCGGGGCCAACCTTAATCAGGGGCAAAGCAGAAGGACGTGAGTGCGGTTGGCCCGAACTGCATGGACCCATCATTCGGATCATCGCGCTGGCCAGTGGTAGACACGTACGCCCGTTTGCTACAGGGAAGCGAACACGCCCCCAATGAGAGCCCGTCCAGCCACGGGACGGCTGAAAGGCAATATGGCGATTGATCTGACGGACTCACAGTTCTGGAGGCGTTACGTTCCTTTCTGGAATCCCCTGAGTGACGTTCCATTCGTTGAAACGGCCCATCAGACCTACTCCGTGCCAACGGCAGACGGTGAGCTTACCGTCAAGAGTATGTTGTCGAGTTTGGAACTGGCGCTCCTCTATGCTCTGGCGCGGGATCACTGGACCGGGGAAGGAGAGATCGTCGATCTTGGCTGCCTCTATGGTCTGACGACGCGAACTATGGCGGAGGCCGTTGCTCAAAACACGCATGTATCGCAGGCCGAAAAAGCGCAGCGGATATATGCCTATGATCTGTTTCTCGCCGAGGATTACGATTGGTGGTCTCAAGCGTCATCGACAGTTCACGCTGGCAGTTGGTTTTCCGACTTTCTCAAGATCAACCGCGACCGCCTCGATATGCTGGTTCCCTGTCCAGGCGATCTCTTGCGGATGAGCTGGGGCGCTAAGCCGATCGAGATTTTGATGATTGACGCCGCTAAATCGTGGGATCTTAACGCCTGGATTGTCCGAAAAATGTTCCCCAATCTTATTCCGGGAAAGAGTGTTGTCATTCAGCAGGACCAAGTGCACTCCATCGAGTATTGGATTACCATAACGATGGAATACTTTGCTGAAAAATTTGATTATATTGATACGATCTATGGATCGTCGGCATTCTATCTTTGCAAGGCGCCGATCTCCGAGGAAGAAGCGCGGGTCGATTTACAGGCGATGCCGCTTGCGGAGAAGGAGCGGCTGCTGCTGTCCGCGATAGCCCGGGGGCGGCTCTCCTTGCGGGAAGCGCTGAAGGTGACCCATGCCCAGCTGCTGATCGATCATGGTGAGGAGGCCAGGGCGCGCGCGGTCCTCGACGAGATGTCGACGGAGCGTTTATCAGCTGACCCCGCCTATGACTTCTCGGAAGTGGCTCGTGCCGACAGGGATCGGCTGCTCACATCTCTGGATGCGACCGCTCACTCAGGCGCCTCATGAGGGGTGGGTGCGCAGCCTCCTGCCGTCCTGAAGCTACGTTGCCGAGATCGTGAGGGCATCAACCTTGATCTGCAGTCGCGCGGCTTTGACGAGCGAAATATCGCGTGCTGCAGCCAGCCAGCGTTCTTCAGCCTCCAAAGTGGCGATCCGAGCGCCGCGCTGCTCGGCGAGGTTTGTCTGGGCAGCAAGTGCGGCCTCTTTTGCTTGCATTAGAGTCGTCTGCTCTTGCATGAGCCCGGCCAACTCCAGGGCGAACAGGTCCCGCTCCGCGATGCGCAAAGCCGCGGACTCGGCTGTTTCTGCCTGCATCAGGGTCGTCTGCTCTTGCATGAGCCCGGCCAACTCCAGGGCGAAAAGGTCCCGCTCGGCTGTCAATTGTTGCGCGAGCCGGTCACGTTCATCGACGCGTAACGCGCATTCCCTCGCCCAGGCATCCCTTTCGACACGCAGACGGTCCCGTTCTGCTACCAATCCCCGAATCCCGCCCTCGGGAATCTGATCCAGCGTTGCGCGAGCCGATGCGACGTAGTCGACGCGGCGATCCGTGTGAGGGATTAGGAAGTGATCGAAGACGTTTGGTGGGGCATCAAACAGTCCCTTGCGCCACGCATCTTCGTCGCGAACGTAATAGCGATTGAGCCCATCGAAGTAGCAGAACTGATAGCCCTTCCCCAAAAGGCCGTCTTCCCACGCATTGGACGATAGCGTGATGCTGTCGGGCTCGGTCGCTTCGATCACCAGGATGCGGGGACGCACTGTCGTGAACGGGTAGGCCTCCAGGATCGGACCTTCCGCGCCCTCGACGTCGATTTTCAGAAAATCGATCGTGCGCCCATCCGTATGCTGCTCGAACAAGTCGTGGAGGCTCAAGGCGTCGACGTCGATCATCCCCTCGGCCTGCTGCCCACTTGCCGTGTGCTGCTCTGCGATGTCACCGACGGTCGTCGAAAGTCCGTCGAAGAGATGCAGCCGCAAGGTGCCGGATTGCCCGCCGACGGCGGCTTGGAGGTTCACGTCGTGTGGGCGCTGCTCGCGCAGCAGTGCCTGAAACCGCGGGTTGGGCTCGACGTTGATCCCGGTCCAACCTTGCGAGTAAAACCAGTAGCTGACGTTGTCGATTACGGGATGAAAGGCTCCGATATCGATGTAGAAGCCGCGCGTGATCTCGGGGAGGGCGCGGCGGAGCAACACGTCTTCGAAGTTTTGGGCGTAGGTGACCATCGCAGGCAGAACCCGACGCGCGGTCCAACTTGGAACGGAGATCGGAGCACGGTCCTTCCTTAAGATCACCTCGCCGGAGGCGCGGCGGTATCGTCGAACTCGAGTTGCCACGTTTGGTCTCGCCTCAACAGCGGAGCCCTGTTAGAGAGGCGCCGCGTCTCATGTTCCAGATGCGAAGTGGCTTATAGACCTCTGCGGCGAACGGGAAGGCGCCTCATGCCAGTCCGTGAGGAATGCCGCTGTCGCGCGAGCAGGGACGGCCGGGTCACAGGGGCGTTTTTGCCAGAGGTTCGCAATGTTCGATGATCTCATGTTTCCGGGCGTGCTCGGTGACCATTGGCAAATGATGCAATGGGAGCGCATCGGGCTGACAGGTGTCCTGTCGCGGGTCCGTCCAAAGGGCGCGCTCGAGGTGGGCGTCTATCACGGCGGCAGTCTCAGTCTCACCCATCAATATGCCGGTCAGATCATTGCGATCGATATCGACCCGGAGGTTCGCGGCCGATTCCCCGTCCCCGACAATGTCGATCTGCGGATAGGACCGTCCCAGACCTTAATTCCAGAGGCGCTCGCGGATTTTCAGGCGCGCGGTATCCCCCTTAACTTTGTTCTAATCGACGCAGATCACTCAACCTCTGGCGTCAAACGCGACCTCGAATTGGTTCTTGCCTACCAGCCGGCCGAGCCGCTTGTGATCCTCATGCATGATTCCGGCAACCCGGACACGCGACAGGGGATCCTTGCCGTCGACTGGTCCGCCAATCCCCACCTGCACTTCGTCGACTGCGACTTCATTCCAGGCCAGATCATCGAGCATGCCGTGACCGAAACGTCCGGCGAGATCTGGGGCGGCCTCGGGCTGGCCTACCTCGACCCAACCCCACGTACCGGCGCGGCCGAGATACGCCAGAGCGCGAGAACCTCTATCCGCTGCCTTCACCATTGTGGACCGGACCTCACTATTTTGCGCTGAGCCACCCATCCTTTAAGGAGCCTCCAGTCAGTGTGTGAGGATGCTCGGTGAGCCGGATCGTTGTCGTCAGCAACCTGTTTCCACCCGTTGTCATGGGTGGTGCCGAGATCGTGGCCCATCGCCAGGCCACTGCGTTGGCCGCCGAGGGGCATACGGTTGCGGTGTTCGCGGGCGGTTATGCCGAGGAGGGACGGGAGCCCGGATCCCTGACGCTGGAGTCGGGGAATGACTTCCCGATCTATCGCTTGGCTTTGACCTCGCTTCACCCCTCTGAGAATTTTTACCGACCCGAGGAGGAGAAGCGCTTCCTGTCGGTGCTCGCCACGCATCAAGCTGATCTCGTACACTTCCACAACGTTGCGGGTCTTGGCTATAACCTGATCCCCGCCGCGAAGGCGTTCGGCGCCCGAGTCATCGTCACGCTTCACGACCATGGCGGCTTCTGCTTCAAGAATACGCTGTTGCGCAATGATGGCCAGCTCTGCACCGACAGTGAAGAATGCGCGGTCTGTTTGCCCGCGATAAGTGCAGCCGAGGGCGAGATCCTGCCGATCCGCATGCGGCGCGATTACGTGGCCTGGTGCCTGTCTCAAGCCGATCAGCTGCTAAGCCCGAGCGCCTACCTTGCCGAGGCCTTCGCGAGCGCGCAGGTCGTATCCCGGCCGGTGAAGCATCTTTCGAATGGCATCCCGACTACATCGATCGCTGTCGAGACGAAGCCCGCGATCCCGCCGATCCGGTTCACTTGTTTCAGCTATCTCGGTGAGCACAAGGGCATTGCAACGCTGCTGAACGCGGCCGAGGCGCTGGCCCAGGATCCCGCCCTTGATGGGCTGTGGCAACTGACGATCGCCGGGCACGGCCATCTCGCGGACGGTCTGACACAGGACATCGCCGCGGGCCGGTTTGGAACGAGTGTACAGTTTGCCGGCCGGCTGCCGCATGCTGAGGCGCTTGCCTGCCTTGCCCGCACCCACGTCGTCGTGCTGGCCTCGCATTGGCCGGAGAACGAGCCAGTCACCCTCCTTGAGGCGATCGCCTCGGGAACCGCTCAGATCGCCACCCGGATCGGCGGCAATCGCGAGCTCGTCGATGAGGACCAGTCGGGCTTTCTGGTCGAGCCCGGCAATGCCACGGATCTTGCTGACGCGATGCGCCGGTTCATCCAATATCCGGACCTCGTCCAACGCTTCGGGACCCACAACGCGCAGCGCCGCGTCCGTTTCGACGAAGCCCATACGCTGGACCGCCTCAAGATCCTCTACGAGACGCTTCCTGCCGCAGCACCCGAAGCGGACGACATCGTGGTCGTGTGCGCGGGGCGGGCACCATCCCCGGCTTTTGCGCGCAAGCTCCAGATGATGTTGGGTCGGTTCCACTTGGCGGAGGACATGGACAGACGCGTGCGTTTTGTCTGGCACGCCTGGGCGGGTTCGTCAGTTTGGCGTCAGGCTCAGCTTCTGTGGCTATGGGGAGAGACGGGCACGGCAGAATTGCCGCTTGTGACGCGAGCTTTACGCGCGGGAATCCCGGTCCTTGCCCCGCAAGACTCACCTCTCGCAGACGCGACCAAAGCCGGGAGTGTGGTCGGTGTCTATGCCTCGCTCCTCGAAGCCGTCGGCCAGATTGCCGCCCTGCAGGACATGCCTGGAAATCAACCGGGCCTGTCGTGTGCCGGAACGAGCACAGCTCGTTTTCTGAATGCGATCGCCCCCCGCGCCAGTTTCCATCTGCCGGTGCGAGCACTTACGTGAGCCCGAATGCTCGTCTGATTGCAAAGCCCCGCGTCCTTATTGCCAACGAGCGATTCCTCGCGCGTTTTGGCGTGGACCGCATCCTCGTGCTCTTAGCCGAGCACCTCGTTGCAAATGGCGTCGAGGTATCCTTCGCGTGCTGCCGCTGCGACCGGGCGGTGCTTGAGCGGATCAGTGACAACATCCTTGAGATCCCGCTTCCCGAAGGACTCGATGTTGCCGGTGCTGACGCCCATGTCGCGCAGCAACTCCTCGCGTCCTGGATCGAGGCGCCCGTCGACACGATCGTCACGGGCGGCTGGCCGTTCTTTGGAATCGCCGCGCGGGCGAGCGCCGCCGGGGTCGCCAGCCACTTCATCGATGCAGGCGCGGTGCCCCACGATGGTATCCCGGACGAGGCCCTGCCGGTGCAGCAGGAATTGCGGCGACTGCGCCAGGGCACACTCCCGGCGATCGACACCATCCTGCCGATCAGCCGCTTCATTCGCGAAAGCCAGACGGAGCCCGATCGGGGCGGTGGACACGGCGTGCGGACCGTCCTCCTCGGGGGCGATCACATGGCCCGGTCCCCAGCTGAAGCGAGGGACAGCCAACAGGCTGAGAGCGAGGCCAAGCTTTTGGCCAAGCTCGACGCGCACTGGGCCGCGGGAGCCCAGCTGATCCTGGCGCTGGGCCGTGCGGAGCCCACGGGCTACAAGAACGCGCCGGCAGCTTTTGAGGTCCTGCGCGACGTGCGGGCCGCGGGCCTCGACGCGCACCTCCTGCTGCTGGTCGGGCCCGACACCTTCTCCGTGCCGAACGATCTCAGCGACGTCGTCACCTTACTTCCGACCATAAGCGACCCGGGCTTGCAGGCCGTGATGGAACGGTGCGCGCTGGGCCTGAGTCTCTCACTATGGGAAGGATTCAACCTTCCCATCGCTGAGATGCAGTGGTTGGACCGGCCTGTCTTGGCCTTTTCCATTGGTGCTCATCCCGAGGTGATCGCCGACCCGTGGTTCCTGTGCCAGTCCCAGGCCGAGATGGTGCGCAAAGCCGTCTCGCTTCTCACCGACGGCGTCCCCGAGACGGTCACCGCGTTGCAACGCTTCGAGCAGTTTCGCGAACGGTTCACCTGGGCCGCGACGCTCGCGCAGTGGACCCACGCCATCCTGAAGCCGCTGCATGCTCCCCAGCAGCCCGAACGGGAAGTCGGCCGCCGCCTCGTCCTAATGGACGTCTCGAACTCGGCCCGCGATCCGGCCAATTCCGGCGTGATCCGGGTGACGCGTCGACTCGCGGCTCAGCTTGCGGAATACGTGGAGTTCGACCTTCTGTTCGTACGCTGGAACGAACAGGAAAGCCGTTACGATCGTCTGTCGGGGTACAATTATCCGTTCCTGTCGAGCAATGCTGGGCCTCGTGACTGGATTGGGCTGACCGCCGACACGTTCGGCGATCCCGCACCGCTGTCACGGCTGACTGGTGCGGGCGATCCTCACAGCACGCGCGATCCCGTCCTGTTCCTGCCAGAGGTCATCCTCGACGGAACGGGCCCAGCGCGCGTGGCCTGGGCGCGCGCGCAAGGCTACCGGGCGGCGTTTCTGTTCTACGACATGTTGCCGGTCTATGAGGCCCGTTACGTCGACGGGGCCGTCGCCGCGGCATTTCCGGCTTATCTCGCGGCACTGCGCGCGGCCGATGCCTTCTACGCGATCTCGGGCTTCAGCCTCAGCGAATGCGAGCGCTGGCATCGCGAGGCGGGCGAAGTCCTCCCGGAGCGGCGCGAAACCATCTGGCTGCCCGCCCAGTTCGGTGACCATCCTCGCGTGCGAACGGCGCCTGAGCCCTCGGAGACGGTCGAGATCCTGTGTGTCTCGACGATCGAGCCGCGCAAGAACCACCGGCTCCTCATTGAGGCATTCCAGACCCTGCGCCGGCGTCGGCCGGACCTGTCGGTTAGGCTCAACCTCGTGGGCAACAGCTATGGGGGAGCCGAGGGCCTGGCGGATTGGGTGCGTCTGGCCCAACGGGCGGACGATCGCCTGGTCTGGCACGGCATCCTGACCGACGAGGCGATCGCGGCCCTCTACGCGCGCGCCAGCTTCACGGTGTATCCCTCACTCGCCGAAGGCTTCGGCTTGCCCATCATGGAGAGCCTGTGGATGGGGCGCCCGTGTCTGTGTCATGAAGGCGGGGTTATGGCGGAACTCGCCGAGACGGGGGGCTGCCTGACCGTCAACATGGCAAGCGTGTCCGAGGTGACGGCCGCGCTCGAGCAGATGATTGTGAATGCGGATCTGCGCGACGTCCTGAACCGTCAGGTTCTCACCCGTGCGATCGACACCTGGGCCACCTATGGCGCAGCGATCGCGGATCGCCTTCGGGAGCTTTGATGACGCACGCCTCGACTTCCCTCGATGAGAGCGACTTGCGCGAGCAGTTCACGCAGGCCGCGGCGCGTCGCCGAACTCTCTTCGCCGCACGGGACGCACTCTCCGCCGCGATCCTAAGCGAGGCTGACCATTTTACGGGCCCGTCCGGTTCGCTGGCGCCGTCCGCTGCGTCACGGGCTCCCGAGCCCGCATCAGGACCGATCGTTTCCCTGCCCAAACCTCCTCAGCCGAAAACCTGGTGGGAACGCCGCGCAGCCGCTGCCCGGCAGCGCAAGCGACGCGAGGCCATTCTAGCCGCCCGTCTCTTCGATGCGACTTGGTACCGGGCTCGCAACCTCGACGTGGCCTCCGCTGGGATGGATCCCCTCGCGCATTTCCTGGAGCACGGCAGTTTTGAGGGGCGGTCGCCCGGGCCTGGTTTCGACGCGATCGCTTATCTCGCCCGCTACCCTGACGTGATGGCCGGAGGGCTCGAGCCCTGGGTTCACTATACCCTTCACGGCAAGGCTGAGGGGCGGGTCACACAAGCGGTGCCATCATCCCTCCTGTGAGCACCATTATGTCATTGACGCGCGGCTCCAGAGGGCAAGACAAGCGTACTCCCCGAAACGGGAACGAGCGCTTCGGGCTGAGCGCTATTCCATCCCAAGATTAGACAGCCGCCGCTCAGGGCGCGCAGACAGAAAAAGGACCCAGCAATGGCTAATCCAACCGATCAACTTGGAATTTATGTCGATATCAGCAAGAACGTCGTCCCACGTTTGAACTTCACGCTCGGTGGTCACACGACGAATGTCGATATCGACACGGCCGGCGCATCTGAACTCGCTGGCTCGCTTCTGATGTCGAGCTTCATCTGCAGCATCGGCAAAAGCCTGCCGGAGGGCACTCCGATCTCTTCCGGCCAATTGCCGGTGGCCTCGGTCGAGGGGCAGGTCGACGCGGCGACCAACCTGCCCACTTTGGTCCTGACCTTGATCGGAGGCGCCAAGCTCACCTTCGTCATGTCTGCAGATCTCGCAGCGCAGAGCTCGATCACCCTGTTGACACAGGTACGGGCAGTCACCCCGCTTGAGCAGGCGGATGAAGGTTCAAACGACAAGCCCAAGATGCAGTGAGCATCACCCGCGCCTCAGATATGAGGGGCAATTTGGTACCAAGGATTATGCTATTAACGAGGAACCCCAACCTCGACCTGTAGCAAGTCTCGGTCGAGCCTGCAGCATTAGCTGATCCAACCTAAGTGCTGGACCCCAAGCTTAATCCAGGGCGTGGTCAATGAACCCAGCCTCAGGGTTGAATGGGGAAGCCTTCTTGGCCAGTTTCCGGCTCTGCGGTTGTCAAACAGCGTTGAATATTGGTTCATCCGCACTTCCGGTGCTGACGGGCGATTGGGGGCTGATGGGTAGAGTTGCACCGGCTCCTAGCTGTTAATCATGCAACATGAAGCCCCCGCTGCTGCAGGAGGTCGAAGCCGGCACGACCGTGCCGCAATCGAAAGCGATCCGGTGCGGTCTCTCGACATTAAGCGATCCAACGTCGAACGATATCGACACCGCCACCGAAGCCCCGCGCCCGCAGTTCCCGGTGCAAGGCGGCACCGCTGCGGAGCCCCTCCTGCTAACGGGCTTAGGCAAAGCTGCGATGCTGGTCGAGCAGAAGCAGTCCCAGCGCTCGGCGATACGGGACGAACGTGCCGGCCCGCAGGTAGCTGCGCACCGTGTTGCGGGCCAGCCCGGTCCGGTGCGTGATCTGCAGGATCGGCAGACCCTCCGCATGGATACGCAGGACATCGTCGAAGCGCCTAGGGCGGTTCTCGCTCGGTTGCGAGAGAGATGGCGTGGGAGCGGGCACGGCTGGTATGCTACCGGAAGAAGACCGCGAAGTCCGGCCGCCTGCTGGATCTGTGTCTGGTGGCGCACAACGACGGAACGGAGGGCTTCGGAGACGTTGACCAGAAGGGTGCCAGCGGTCGGCGACCTGAATGGCAGCGGGGGGCGCCGCTGAGGGCGGCTTCGGCGTAGGGGCCTGCCCCGTCCCGGCTGACGACAGTGATGCCCGGATGCGCCTCGAGCCAGTCCCTGACTGAAGCGGACGAGCGGCCCGGCAGCAATCAGGGGGATACGAGACGAAGCCCCGGCTTCACGGCCGCTTTTTCAACCGCCGCGCCCTGGGCCGGCTGAGCCTCAGGATCGAATAAAATCGCTGCTGTCTCAGGATCGTAATAGGGCAGAATCATCCTGACGAAGTCCCGTGCTTCGATACCCAAAGCCTCCGCCCAGACCCGGAACTTGTCTGGCGGGATCCGGCCCCGGCCGGTCTCCAGCTGAGAGATAAAAGTGTAGACGCCACCGCCCACGAGCGCGCACAAGTCGCGCTGCGAAAGGCCCCGCGCCTCGCGCAGAGACTTCAGAAGACGACCGGCCTCGCGGCGGAGCTCCTGAACTTCTGGGCTAGAGAGGCGCTGATGGTTGCTGAACATCGTTCCCGACCTGACGAAATGCGGCTATGCAGTTAACCCCATACCCTGACTGTATGAATCCCGAGGGTTCAGTCAATGGGCAGAGTTGAGCGATCTGCTCATTGAAGAGGCATTCTCACGGGAAAACCGCAACGAGGCGACGATCCTGGCGCCACATTGCGCTAAGACCACAGTGAGGAACACCCCGGTTACCGTTCCGCTCCGTGCCCCTAGCCCCTGCGTGGCTTGCATCACGCGCCCGGTCGATGAACGAGTGCGTGGACAAGCCGTCGGAACTCGGCCGTCGTGAACGACGTCAGGCTCCGGTCCCCCGGATCGTGCAGCTTGGGCGTGTGGAACTGCTCGAAATGCTCGCCCGCCCCGCGCGCTGGCGCTCGTAGCTCGCCAGCTTCTCCCGTCGCTCGGGCAGGCTGCGGAAGACCCAATCGAGGTGGATGAAGAAGGCGTCCTCCGGCGCGAGCAGAAATTCGTCGAGCACGAAGCCGGGCGTGTGGATTGCGCCCGTATGGACGACCGTGCGGCCTGAAAACGTGCCATTGCGGGTTCAAGTGGGTTGGCGCTGGGGCCTAGAAATAGAAGTCCTTCAGGTGCAAGGAGAGCAGCTAGCCTCCCTGCCAGAGGCCGTCGCGGCGTAAGCAGGCCACGGCAGCCACGTGGACGCCGCCTAGGGAGTTGCACTGGTCGGCGGCCTCTCACGTCGTCAGGAGCCGTTCGGCGAGACCAAGTTTGCCGTAGACATGCCAAGCGATCATGGCCTGTATGGAGCGCGACGCGGCGTCCAACGCTTCTGGATGTCGGAAGAAGACAGCATCTGCCCAGAGCAGGCGGTCGCCTATGACAGTACCAGAAGTGATCGGCCCCCACGAGGTGGTCCAAGGGTAAAGTTAGTGCACGGTGGGCCGCTCCGCCACGGGTAGCTTGGCCGGCGGAGCTGGTCTGGCGAGCGCAGCCGGCCAAGCGGAGAAGGCTGGCATGAA
>NZ_VRUT01000086.1:0-22264 GCF_008039465.1 Methylobacterium sp. WL120
CCGCCCGCCCGGCCCGCGCCGAAGCGCGTCGGCCCGCTGGATTTCCTCGGGCAGGTGCGCGACGAGGGCCGCAAGGTCACGTGGCCGACCCGCAAGGAGACCACGGTCACCACGATCATGGTGTTCGTGATGGTGGTGGTCGCGAGCCTGTTCTTCACGGTGGTGGATCAGGGCCTGCGCTACTTCGTCGGCCTGATCCTGGGTCTCTAGGACAACACACACCGCCTCGGGCCCCGGCCCGCCGCGAACGCTCAGGAGTCGATCAGAACCGTGTCGAAGCGCTGGTACATCGTCCACGCCTACTCGAATTTCGAGAACAAGGTCGCCCAGTCCATCAAGGATCAGGCGGCCCAGCGTGGGCTCATGGACCTCTTCGAGGAGGTGATGGTCCCGACCGAGAAGGTCGTCGAGGTCCGCCGCGGGCGCAAGGTCGACGCGGAGCGGAAGTTCTTCCCCGGCTACGTGCTGGTGAAGTGCGACCTCACCGACGAGGTCTACCACCTGATCAAGAACACCCCGAAGGTCACGGGCTTCCTCGGCGCCGACAAGTCGAAGCCGGTACCGATCCCGGATTCGGAAGCCGAGCGGATCAAGGGCCAGGTCGCCGAGGGCGTCGATCGTCCCAAGCCCTCGATCTCCTTCGAGATCGGCGAGACGGTCCGCGTCGCCGACGGTCCCTTCGCCTCGTTCAACGGCACCGTCGAGGAAGTCGACGAGAGCCGCTCGCGCCTGAAGGTCGCCGTGTCGATCTTCGGCCGCGCCACCCCGGTGGAACTCGAATACGCCCAGGTCGAGAAGGCCTGACGTAGAGCGGACGGAGGGCGGCGGAGAGGGCAGGGGCGACCCTTCTCCCCGCAGCTCGAACTTCGCCGATCACACGCGGAAGGCCCGCCCGGTTCGCCGCCGGGGTCCACGGTCCGCACCGCGACCTGCAACCGCCCGTCCGACCGAGCCTCAGGCAGCCCGGCGGCGCGCAATCATTTGGGAGCAGTCCCATGGCGAAGAAGATCACGGGCTACGTGAAGCTTCAAGTCCCGGCCGGCGCCGCCAACCCGTCGCCGCCGATCGGTCCCGCGCTCGGTCAGCGCGGCCTCAACATCATGGAATTCTGCAAGGCCTTCAATGCGAAGACCGCGCAGATCGAGAAGGGGACCCCGATCCCAGTCGTGATCACGGCCTATCAGGATCGCAGCTTCACCTTCGAGATGAAGCAGCCGCCGGTCACCTTCTTCCTGAAGAAGGCCGCGGGCCTGAAGATCGGCAAGAAGCCGGCCTCGGGCTCCAAGACCCCCGGCAAACCCGGCTCCAACGTCGGCAAGGTCTCCGAGGCGCAGCTTCGCGAGATCGCCGAGAAGAAGATGCCCGACCTGAACTGCGACTCGGTGGACGCCGCCGTCGCGATGATCCGTGGCTCCGCGCGGGCCATGGGCCTCGAAGTCACCGCGTAAGGGGAGGGCACCATGGCAAACGAAGGCAAGCGCATCCGCGCCGCCCGCGAGGGCATCGACCCGACCAAGCTCTATGGCATCGCCGAGGCGGTCGCGATGGTGAAGGCCAAGGCCAACGCCAAGTTCGACGAGACCGTCGAGGTCTCGATGAACCTCGGCGTCGACCCGCGCCACGCCGACCAGATGGTCCGCGGCGTCTGCAACCTGCCCAACGGCTCCGGCCGGACGGTGCGGGTGGCGGTGTTCGCACGCGGCGCCAAGGCGGACGACGCCCGCGCGGCCGGCGCCGACATCGTCGGCGCCGAGGACCTCCTCGAGATCGTCCAGGGCGGCAAGATCGACTTCGATCGCTGCATCGCCACCCCGGACATGATGCCGCTCGTCGGTCGCCTCGGTAAGGTGCTCGGCCCCCGCGGCCTGATGCCGAACCCGAAGGTCGGCACCGTCACCATGGACGTGAAGTCCGCGGTCGCCGGCGCCAAGGGCGGCTCGGTCGAGTTCCGCGTCGAGAAGGCGGGCATCGTCCACGCCGGCATCGGCAAGGTCTCGTTCGACGAGCAGAAGCTCGTCGAGAACATCAAGGCGTTCGCCGACGCGGTGGCCAAGGCCAAGCCCGCCGGCTCCAAGGGCACCTACATCCAGCGCATCGCCGTCACCTCGACGATGGGCCCGGGCGTGAAGGTCGAGCCGGGCTCCGTCCTCGGCGCCTGATCCGTCCCGCACGAACGACGAAGCGCCCGGCCCCTGCGGCCGGGCGTTTTTCGTTTGAGTCCTCCCGCTGCGGGCCACCGATGACGTCTCACGTCGACATCCTGGCCAACCAGCGGAACGGAACGCTCTATACCGGTTCCACGACGGATCTCGCACGACGCGTCTGGGAGCATCGGACTGCAGTGACGCCCGGCTTCACCAAGACCTACGGCGTCGTGATGCTGGTCTGGTACGAGGATCATCCGCGCATCATCGACGCTCGGATTCGTGAGTACGCGATCAAGCGCTGGCGGCGAGCCTGGAAGCTGGCGCTGATCGAGGCGATGAACCCGGATCGGCGTGATCTGTATCTCGATCTCAATCAGTAGCCAGAGCCGCTGCGCGGCGCTTTCCAGGCTGGGTCCCGGATCGGGTTCCGCTTCGCTTCACCCGTCCGGGAAATCGGGTGCGCATGACTCGACCCTGGCAGCAAACCCTCGCCGTTTTCCTGGACGCCTGAAGCGTCAGCGAAAGGCGAGCCGGGACCCAGCACGAGAAGCGCCGCGGAGCGGCTCCATACCCGACATCACGATGCAGATTGCCGCAGCCAAGGGGGGCGCCATCGCCCGTGCCTGTGCTAAATAGACGGCATGCGATGCACCCTCCCCGTACAGACCAAGCGACGCATCCTATGCGTCTTCCCCGCCTACACGCCGTCCTTCGGGACGTTCTCCCACGCCTACCCGTTGATGGGCGGCGTGAAGGCCTTCATGCCGCCGCAGGGGCTCCTGCTGATCTCGGCCTACATGCCGGAAGGCTGGGAGTGCCGGTTCGTCGACGAGAACATCAAGCGCGCCACGCCTGAGGAGTTCGCCTGGGCCGACGCGGTGTTCGTGTCGGGCATGCACATCCAGGAGCCGCAGATCCACGAGATCGCCAAGCGCGCGCACGCCGCCGGCAAGGTGACGGTGCTCGGCGGCCCCTCGGTCTCGGGCGCCCCGGAGAAGTACCCAGACTTCGACTACCTCCACATGGGCGAGATCGGCGACGCCACGGACGAGCTGGTATCGATCCTCGACCGCGACCTGACGCGCCCCTCGGCCCAGGTTCGGCTCGAGACGAAGGAGCGGCTGCCGCTCTCCGACTTCCCGGCGCCGGCCTACGAGGCGGCTCCGTTGAAGCGCTACCTGATCGGCTCGCTGCAATTCTCGTCGGGCTGTCCGTACCGCTGCGAGTTCTGCGACATCCCGCAGCTCTACGGGCGCCAGCCGCGGCTGAAGAGCGCCGAGCAGATGTGCGCCGAGCTCGACGCGATCATCAGCCAGCCCGGCCACCCGGCGGTGGTCTACTTCGTCGACGACAACTTCATCGCCAACCGCAAGGCGACGCGGGACATGCTCCCGCACCTGGTGGCGTGGCAGAAGAAGAACGACTACCCGCTCCAGTTCGCCTGCGAGGCGACCCTGAACATGGCCAAGCAGCCCGAGATCCTCGAGCTGATGCGCCAGGCGAACTTCATGACCGTGTTCGTCGGCATCGAGACGCCGGAGGAGGACGCGCTCAAGGGCATCGACAAGACCCACAACGCCGCCGTGCCGATGTACGGCGCGATCGAGACGCTGAACTCCTACGGGCTCGAAGTGACCTCGGGCATCATCCTCGGCCTCGACACCGAATCGGACGCTTCCGAGCAGTACCTGATCGACTTCATCGACAAGTCGGGCATCCCCGTCCTGACGATCAACATTCTTCAGGCGCTGCCGAAGACTCCGCTCTGGGACCGGCTCGAGAAGGAGGGGCGGCTGCTCCACGACGCCAGCCTCGAATCGAACGTGCTGTTCAAGCGTCCGCACGACACCGTGGTGTCGAGCTGGCGCCGGGCCATCGCGCACGCCTACGAGCCGGAAAAGATCTTCGAGCGCTTCAAGCACCAGTGCGCGACGACCTATCCCCACCGGATCAAGACGCCGACCAAGGGCAAGCTCACCTTCACCAACCTGCGCCGCGGGCTGATCCTCGGGTTCAACATCATCACCCGGGTCGGCATCTTCTCCGACTACCGCCGGCCGTTCTGGTCGGCGGCCGGCTACGCCCTGAAGCGCGGGCAGATCGAGGCGGTGTTCAACATGGGCTTCGTCGCCCACCACCTGATCCGCTTCACCCGCGAGGCCCTGCGCGGCGAGCACAACGCCTCGTTCTACGCGGCCAAGGCCGCCGAGACGGAGGCCGCGCGGCAGCGCTCGTGGTGGGAGAACGCGCGCAAGCGCTTCGTGCCGGAGCGCGAGGCGGCCTAGGGCCGCGACGGCCGGCGCGGCGCGACCACGTCGGAAAAGTCGCGTTTAGGTACTTGGCAGGGCGCTTGCTTGGCTCTATACACCGCGCTCCACGCAATTTTCATGTTTGTTGATGGAGCCCGTCCGCCCGGGCGGGCTCCGTATCGAGACGCCGCCTGGGTGACCGGGCGTCGATGGCCGGCAGGACCTAAGGGGTGAAAACCTCTGAAGGCCGTGTCCGGCCATGTCCTGTCCGAGACTGCAGGTGCCGGTTCGCCGGCTTAATCCGCAAAGCCTGCACAGACGGGGAAGACCGCAGTTTCGAAGCGCCCGACCGATGAGGGACGGCGTGAAGGCATCGGTTTGAACCATCTCAGCCCTTAGGCATCGCACCCCTCGCGGGGGCGGCACCGGGGGACAGGGCCGTGAAGCGTCGTCCAGGACGTTTTCGGCTTAACCAAGGTCGAAGTTCCGTCCCGGGCGGCACGTGCAACCGGCGGACCCATTCTCGGGTTCCGCTCAAACCGGAGAGAGCCCCAGTGGACAGGACAGCAAAAGCTGATCTCGTCTCGACGCTCAACGGCGTGTTCGCAAAGAGCGCCGTCGTCGTCGTGGCCCACTACAAAGGCCTCACGGTCGCCGAGATGCAGAAGCTGCGTTCGCAGATGAAGCTGGCCGGCGCCACCGTGCAGGTCGCGAAGAACAGCCTCGCCAGCATCGCTCTCGATGGCACGGACGTCGCCTCCATCAAGCCCCTCCTGAAGGGCCCGACCCTGCTCGCCTATTCGAGCGATCCGGTCGCGGCCGCCAAGGTGGCGGTGGATTTCGCCAAGGCCAACGACAAGCTCGTGATCCTCGGCGGCGCCATGGGTGCGACCGCTCTGAACCCGGACGGCGTGAAGGCCCTCGCCTCGCTCCCGTCCCTCGACGAACTGCGCGCCAAGATCGTGGGCCTCGTCCAGGCTCCCGCGACCAAGATCGCTCAGGTCGTCAACGCGCCGGCGGCCAAGCTCGCCCGCGTGTTCGGAGCCTATGCCATCAAGGACGAGGCGGCCTGACGGTCGTTCACCCCTTTCAAACCCATCCCTTCACACCGATATCGTTAGAGGATCATCACCATGGCTGATCTTGCCAAGCTCGTTGACGACCTGTCGTCGCTGACCGTTCTCGAGGCCGCCGACCTCGCCAAGATGCTCGAAGAGAAGTGGGGCGTCTCGGCTGCCGCCGCCGTCGCCGTGGCCGCCGGCCCGGCCGCCGGTGCGGGCGCCGCCGCCGTCGAGGAGCAGACCGAGTTCACGGTCATGCTCGCCGCCGTCGGCGACAAGAAGATCGAGGTCATCAAGGAGGTCCGCGCGATCACCGGCCTCGGCCTCAAGGAAGCCAAGGACCTCGTCGAGGCGGCCCCGAAGGCCGTCAAGGAGTCCGTCACCAAGGACGAGGGCGAGAAGCTCAAGGCGCAGCTCGAGAAGGCCGGCGCCAAGGTCGAGCTCAAGTAAGTCGACGACGGGCCGCACCCGGCCCGTCACCCACGGCGGCTCTCTCGGGAGTCGACCGTGACCGCAGCCCGCGGGTGTTCGCACCCGCGGGCTGAGGCCGCTTCAAGCGGCCGGCGAACCCTGGAACGGGTTTCGGCTTGGCACAAGCCGCTGGGAACAGTCGATTCGGGTGGCGCGGTCCGGCGGGACGCGAGCCATGGCCCGGTGCGGGAGTTGGAAAAACTTCCCCGGGCGACCAGGACGCGAAGATGGTGGAGCGAGGTCACATGGCCAATACGCTGGTCGGTCGCAAGCGCATTCGGAAGTTCTTCGGCAAGATCAAGGAAGTCGCCGAGATGCCGAACCTCATCGAGGTTCAGAAGGCGTCCTACGACCAGTTCCTGATGATGCACGAGCCCGAGGGCGGTCGCGGCGACGAGGGCCTGCAGAGCGTGTTCCGGGGCGTATTCCCGATCTCGGACTTCTCCTCGACGGCGCTGCTCGAGTTCGTGCGCTACACCTTCGAGCAGCCGAAGTACGACGTCGACGAGTGCCGCCAGCGCGGCATCACCTTCGCGGCCCCGCTGAAGGTGACCCTGCGGCTGATCGTGTTCGATGTCGATCCCGACACGGCGGCGAAGTCGGTCAAGGACATCAAGGAGCAGGACGTCTACATGGGCGACATGCCCCTGATGACGGAGAACGGCACCTTCATCGTCAACGGCACCGAGCGCGTCATCGTCTCGCAGATGCACCGCTCGCCGGGCGTGTTCTTCGACCACGACAAGGGCAAGACCCACTCGTCGGGCAAGCTGCTGTTCGCCGCCCGCATCATCCCGTATCGCGGCTCCTGGCTCGACGTCGAGTTCGACGCCAAGGACATCGTGCACGTCCGCATCGACCGGAAGCGCAAGCTGCCGGTGACGTCGCTGCTCTATGCGCTCGGCCTGTCGGGCGAGGAGATCCTGTCCACCTTCTACAACAAGGTCGTCTACGACCGGGACGGCGCCGACTGGCGCGTGCCGTTCGACGCCGAGCGGCTGAAGGGCTTCAAGGCCTCGGTCGACATGATCGACGCCGATTCCGGCGAGGTCGTGCTCGAAACCGGTAAGAAGCTGAACGCCCGCAACGCCCGCCAGATCGCCGAGAAGGGCACCAAGTTCCTCAAGGCGACCGACGAGGACCTGGTCGGCCAGTACGTCGCCGAGGACCTCGTCGACGTGAAGACCGGCGAGATCTGGGCCGAGGCCGGCGAGGAGATCTCCGAGAAGCTGCTCAAGGCGCTGGAAGAGGTCGGCGTCGCCGAGATCCCGGTGCTCGACATCGACCACGTCAACATCGGCCCCTACATCCGCAACACGTTGGCCGTGGACAAGAACTCCGCTCGCGAGGGCGCGCTGTTCGACATCTACCGCGTCATGCGCCCGGGCGAGCCGCCGACGCTGGAGACGGCGGAAGCGATGTTCCACTCGCTGTTCTTCGACAGCGAGCGCTACGACCTGTCCGCCGTCGGCCGCGTGAAGATGAACATGCGCCTTGACCTCGATGCCGAGGACACCGTCCGCACCCTCCGCAAGGAGGACATGCTGTCGGTCGTCATGGCGCTCGTGGAGCTGCGCGACGGCAAGGGCGAGATCGACGACATCGACCACCTCGGCAACCGCCGCGTCCGGTCGGTCGGCGAGCTGATGGAGAACCAGTACCGCCTCGGCCTGCTCCGCATGGAGCGCGCCATCCGCGAGCGCATGAGCCAGGTCGACATCGACACGGTGATGCCGCAGGACCTCATCAACGCGAAGCCCGCGGCGGCCGCGGTGCGCGAGTTCTTCGGCTCGTCGCAGCTGTCCCAGTTCATGGACCAGACCAACCCGCTCTCCGAGGTGACGCACAAGCGCCGCCTCTCGGCGCTTGGCCCGGGCGGCCTGACCCGCGAGCGCGCCGGCTTCGAGGTGCGCGACGTGCACCCGACCCACTACGGCCGCATCTGCCCGATCGAGACGCCGGAAGGCCCGAACATCGGCCTGATCAACTCACTCGCCACCTTCGCGCGCGTGAACAAGTACGGCTTCATCGAGACCCCGTTCCGTCGGGTCAAGGACGGCGTCGTCACCAACGAGGTCTCGTACCTCTCCGCGATGGAGGAGGCGAAGTACTACGTCGCCCAGGCCAACGCGCAGATGGACGAGAACAAGAAGCTCACCGAGGAGCTGGTGGTCTGCCGCCGCGCCGGCGACGTGATCGTCGTCGGCCCCGAGCGCGTCGACCTGATGGACGTGTCGCCGAAGCAGCTCGTGTCGGTGGCCGCGGCGCTGATCCCGTTCCTCGAGAACGACGACGCCAACCGCGCGCTGATGGGTTCGAACATGCAGCGGCAGGCCGTGCCGCTGGTGCGCGCCGACGCGCCGTTCGTCGGCACCGGCATGGAGGCCGTGGTCGCCCGCGACTCGGGCGCCGCCATCGCCGCCCGCCGCTCCGGCATCGTCGACCAGGTGGACGCCACCCGTATCGTCATCCGGGCCACCGAGGAGGCCGACGCCACCAAGCCCGGCGTCGACATCTACCGCCTGCAGAAGTTCCAGCGCTCCAACCAGTCGACCTGCATCACGCAGAAGCCGCTGGTCCGCGTCGGAGAGCCGGTGAAGAAGGGCGAGATCATCGCCGACGGCCCGTCCACCGAGTTCGGCGAGCTCGCGCTCGGCCGCAACGTCCTCGTCGCGTTCATGCCGTGGAACGGGTACAACTTCGAGGACTCGATCCTGCTTTCCGAGCGGATCGTGAAGGATGACGTGTTCACCTCGATCCACATCGAGGAGTTCGAGGTGATGGCCCGCGACACCAAGCTGGGTCCGGAGGAGATCACCCGCGACATCCCGAACGTCTCGGAGGAGGCGCTCAAGAACCTCGACGAGGCCGGCATCGTCTACATTGGCGCCGAGGTGCATGCGGGCGACATCCTCGTCGGCAAGATCACGCCGAAGGGCGAGAGCCCGATGACGCCGGAGGAGAAACTCCTTCGCGCCATCTTCGGCGAGAAGGCGTCCGACGTGCGCGACACCTCGCTCCGGGTTCCCCCGGGCGTGACCGGCACGATCGTCGAGGTCCGGGTGTTCAACCGCCACGGCGTCGACAAGGACGAGCGCGCCCAGGCGATCGAGCGCGAGGAGATCGAGCGCCTCGCCAAGGACCGCGACGACGAGCAGGCGATCCTCGACCGCAACACCTACGCCCGCCTCTCCGGCGTGCTGATCGGCCAGGCGCCGATCGCCGGCCCGAAGGGGTTCAAGAAGGAGACCACGCTGACGCGTGAGCTCATCAACGAATACCCGCGCTCGCAATGGTGGCAGTTCGCCGTCGTCGAGGACCGTCTCATGACCGAGATGGAGGCGATGCAGAAGCAGTATGACGAGTCGAAGAAGCGCCTCGAGCAGCGCTTCCTCGACAAGGTCGAGAAGCTGCAGCGCGGCGACGAGTTGCCCCCCGGCGTGATGAAGATGGTCAAGGTCTTCGTCGCGGTGAAGCGCAAGATCCAGCCGGGCGACAAGATGGCCGGCCGCCACGGCAACAAGGGCGTGGTCTCTCGGATCGTGCCGATCGAGGACATGCCGTTCCTGGAAGACGGGACGCATGCCGACATCGTGCTCAACCCGCTCGGCGTGCCCTCGCGCATGAACGTCGGCCAGATCCTCGAGACCCACCTCGGCTGGGCCGCGGCGGGCTTGGGCCGCAAGGTCGGCAAGGCGGTCGACGCCTACCTGAAGAGCCAGGACATCGAGCCGCTGCGCGCCGAGATGCAGGCGATCTACTCCCCGTCGGAGCTGGAAGGCCTGTCGGACGAGGACATGGCCGAGGCCGCCAACAACGTGCGCCGCGGCGTGCCGATGGCGACCCCGGTGTTCAACGGCGCCAAGGAAGCCGACATCGAGACCATGCTGGAGATGGCCGGCCTCGACCGCTCGGCGCAGTCGACGCTCTATGACGGGCGCACCGGCGAGCCCTTCGACCGCAAGGTGACGATGGGCTACATCTACATGCTGAAGCTCCACCACCTCGTGGACGACAAGATCCACGCGCGCTCGATCGGCCCGTACTCGCTGGTCACCCAGCAGCCGCTCGGCGGAAAGGCGCAGTTCGGCGGGCAGCGCTTCGGCGAGATGGAGGTCTGGGCGCTGGAGGCCTACGGTGCGGCCTACACGCTGCAGGAGATGCTGACGGTGAAGTCGGACGACGTGGCCGGCCGCACCAAGGTCTACGAGGCGATCGTCCGCGGCGACGACACCTTCGAGGCCGGCATCCCCGAGAGCTTCAACGTGCTGGTGAAGGAGATGCGGTCGCTCGGCCTCAACGTCGAGCTGACCTCGTCCAAGAAGGCCGCCAACGACGCCCTCGAGCCGCCCGCCGACGCGGCCGAGTAATCGGACGCCTCGTCGAGCGAAGTGGAAGCCGGTTCGCGTGAAGACGATGCGGACCACGAAGGACACGACACCTCCCGTGCCGGCAGCGATGCCGGCACGGTTCGAGCGGGGAGGGGCGGAGCCTCCGGACGGGCCGACGGCCAGCGGCGCCCCGACGGGCGCGGCGCCGAGTTGATTTCAAGACGCGGACGGCGCCGGCGCAGGGCGCGCGTTCCCGTCAAGCAAGGAGCGGATCATGAACCAAGAGGTCATGAACCTTTTCAACCAGCAGGCTCAGCCCCAGAGCTTCGACCAGATCAAGATCTCGATCTCCAGCCCCGAAAAGATCCTCTCGTGGTCTTACGGCGAGATCAAGAAGCCCGAGACGATCAACTACCGGACGTTCAAGCCGGAGCGTGACGGCCTGTTCTGCGCCCGCATCTTCGGGCCGATCAAGGACTACGAATGCTTGTGCGGCAAGTACAAGCGCATGAAGTACAAGGGCGTCATCTGCGAGAAGTGCGGCGTCGAGGTCACCCTCGCGCGCGTCCGGCGCGACCGCATGGGCCATATCGAGCTCGCCGCCCCCGTCGCACACATCTGGTTCTTGAAGTCGCTGCCGAGCCGCATCGGCCTGCTGCTCGACATGCCGCTCAAGGATCTCGAGCGGATCCTCTACTTCGAGTCCTACTGCGTCATCGAGCCGGGCCTCACCCCTCTCAAGGAGCGTCAGCTCCTGTCGGAGGAGGAGTACCTGCGCGCCCAGGAGGAGTACGGCGAGGATTCGTTCACGGCGATGATCGGCGCCGAGGCGATCCGCCGGATCCTCCAGGAGCTCGACCTCGACGGCATCGCCGACGCGCTGCGCGAGGAGATCGCGACCACCACCTCCGAGCTGAAGCCCAAGAAGCTCTTGAAGCGCCTCAAGATCATCGAGGCGTTCCAGATGTCGGGCAACAAGCCCGAGTGGATGATCCTGACCGTCGTCCCCGTGATCCCGCCGGACCTGCGTCCGCTGGTTCCGCTCGACGGCGGCCGCTTCGCCACGTCGGACCTGAACGACCTCTACCGCCGCGTGATCAACCGCAACAACCGCCTCAAGCGGCTGATCGAGCTTCGCGCGCCCGACATCATCATCCGCAACGAGAAGCGGATGCTGCAGGAGGCCGTCGACGCGCTGTTCGACAACGGCCGCCGCGGCCGGGTCATCACCGGCGCCAACAAGCGTCCGCTGAAGTCGCTCGCCGACATGCTCAAGGGCAAGCAGGGCCGCTTCCGCCAGAACCTGCTCGGCAAGCGCGTCGACTACTCCGGTCGCTCGGTCATCGTGGTCGGCCCCGAGCTGAAGCTGCACCAGTGCGGCCTGCCGAAGAAGATGGCGCTCGAGCTGTTCAAGCCCTTCATCTACGCGCGCCTCGACGCCAAGGGCTTCTCGGCCACCGTCAAGCAGGCGAAGAAGCTCGTCGAGAAGGAGAAGCCCGAGGTCTGGGACATCCTCGACGAGGTGATCCGCGAGCATCCCGTGATGCTCAACCGCGCGCCGACGCTTCACCGCCTCGGCATCCAGGCGTTCGAGCCGAAGCTGATCGAGGGCAAGGCGATCCAGCTGCACCCGCTGGTCTGCGCCGCGTTCAACGCCGACTTCGACGGCGACCAGATGGCCGTGCACGTTCCCCTGAGCCTCGAGGCTCAGCTGGAGGCGCGCGTCCTGATGATGTCGACCAACAACATCCTGCACCCGGCCAACGGCCAGCCGATCATCGTGCCCTCGCAGGATATCGTGCTCGGCCTGTACTACCTCTCCATCGTCGGCGAGGGCTTGGTCGGCGCGTTCCAGCCCGACCACAAGACCAACCCGATGCAGGGCGTCTACGGCGACATGGGCGAGCTCGAGCACGCGCTCGCCGCGAAGTCCGTGAAGCTGCACTCGAAGATCAAGTGGCGCTGGAAGGGCATCGGCCCCGACGGCCAGCCGCTGACCAAGACCTACGACACCACGCCCGGCCGGGTGATCCTGTCCGGCGCGCTGCCGCTGCACGCCAAGGTGCCCTTCGACGTCGTCAACAAGCTGATGACCAAGAAGGAGATCTCGTCGATGATCGACACCGTCTACCGCCACTGCGGTCAGAAGGAGTCGGTGATCTTCTGCGATCGCATCATGGCGCTCGGCTTCAACCACGCGTTCAAGGCCGGCATCTCGTTCGGCAAGGACGACATGGTCGTGCCCGAGAACAAGTGGACCATCGTCGACACCACGCGCACGCTGGTGAAGGACTACGAGCAGCAGTACAACGACGGCCTGATCACTCAGGGCGAGAAGTACAACAAGGTGGTCGACGCCTGGGCTAAGTGCTCGGACAAGCTCGCCGCCGAGATGATGCTCCGGATCTCGACCGTCCAGAAGGACGAGGACGGCGCCGACAAGCAGATCAACTCGATCTACATGATGAGCCACTCCGGTGCCCGCGGTTCGCCAGCGCAGATGAAGCAGCTCGCCGCCATGCGTGGCCTGATGGCCAAGCCCTCGGGCGAGATCATCGAGACGCCGATCATCTCGAACTTCAAGGAAGGCCTCGACGTGCTCGAGTACTTCAACTCCACCCACGGCGCCCGCAAGGGCCTCGCGGACACGGCGTTGAAGACCGCCAACTCGGGCTACCTGACCCGTCGTCTCGTCGACGTGGCCCAGGACGCGGTCATCCGCGAGGTCGATTGCGGCACGACCAACGGCATCAAGATGCGCGCCATCATCGATGCCGGCCAGGTCGTCGCCACGCTGGCGATCCGCATCCTCGGCCGCGCCACGGCGGAGGACCTGGTCGCCCAGGACGGCACGGTCATCGTCAAGACCGGCGAGACCATCGAGGAGCGTCACCTGCCCGCCATCCAGGCGGCCGGGATCCAGGAGGTGAAGATCCGCTCGGTGCTGGTGTGCCAGACCCGTCAGGGCGTCTGCGCCACCTGCTACGGCCGGGATCTGGCCCGCGGCACGCCCGTCAACATGGGCGAGGCCGTCGGCGTCATCGCGGCGCAGTCGATCGGCGAGCCGGGCACCCAGCTCACCATGCGCACCTTCCACATCGGCGGCGCGGCGCAGATCGCGGATTCGTCCTTCATCGAGTCGAGCTTCGAAGGCACGATCAAGATCCGCAACCGCGCGATCGCCAAGAACTCGGACGGCGACCTGATCGCCACCGGCCGAAACGTGGCCGTGGTGGTTGTCGGCTCCGACGGCACGGAGCGGGCGGTGCACCGCCTGCAGTACGGCGCGCGCCTGCGCGTCGACGACGGCGACAAGGTGAAGCGCGGCCAGCGCATCGCCGAGTGGGACCCCTACACCCGTCCGATCATCACCGAGACGGACGGCGTCGTGATGTACGAGGACATGGTCGACGGCCAGTCGATCACCGAGACCACCGACGAGTCGACCGGCATCGCCAAGCGCGTCGTCATCGACTGGCGCGGCTCGGCGCGCACCTCGGACCTCAAGCCGGCGATGGTGGTCGTCGACTCCGAGGGCAAGCCGGTCAAGCTGCCGCGCGGCTCCGACGCCCGCTACTTCCTCCCGGTCGACGCCATCATCGGCTACGACCCGGGCGGCTCGGTGAAGGCCGGCGACATCCTCGCCCGCGTCTCCACCGACTCGGCCAAGACCCGCGACATCACCGGCGGTCTGCCGCGGGTGGCGGAGCTGTTCGAGGCGCGGCGCCCGAAGGACGCGGCGATCATCGCCGAGAAGTCGGGCACCATCGCCTTCGGGCGCGACTACAAGAACAAGCGCCGCCTGTCACTGACGCCGCATGACGGATCTGAGACGGTCGAGTACCTGATCCCGAAGGGCAAGCACATCCACCTTCAGGACGGGGACGTGGTCGAGCTCGGCGACTACATCGTCGACGGCAACCCGGCGCCGCACGACATCCTGGCGATCAAGGGCGTGGAGGAGCTTGCGGCTTACCTCGTCAACGAAATCCAGGAGGTCTACCGGCTCCAGGGCGTGTCGATCAACGACAAGCACATCGAGGTCATCGTCCGGCAGATGCTGCAGAAGGTCGAGATCACCGATGGCGGCGACTCGGACATCCTGGCGGGCGACCAGATCGACCGCACGGAGCTGACCGAGGTCAACGAGAAGCTGCTCGCCGAGGGCAAGAAGCCGGTCCAGGGCGTCCCCGTCCTGCTCGGCATCACCAAGGCCTCGCTGCAGACGAAGTCGTTCATCTCGGCTGCCTCGTTCCAGGAGACCACCCGCGTCCTCACAGAGGCGGCGGTCAACGGCAAGGTCGATCACCTCGAAGGCCTCAAGGAGAACGTCATCGTCGGCTCGCTCATTCCGGCGGGCACCGGCTCGATGGTGGCCGACATCCGCGCGGTGGCACGCCGCCGCGACAGCATGATCCTCCAGCAGAAGGCGTCCGACAGCGGCGCCCGCCCGCTGGGCGAGCTGCCCTCGGCTGCGGCCGAGTAGGCCGCAAGCGCTCCACGACATGCGAAAGGGCGGCCCGGTGGGCCGCCCTTTTCGTTTCAGGGTCGGGCGCTGCGGGCCGAAACGGGCGATTCCGCGCAAGCGGAACCATGACCTTGGCCGTTCGTTCTGAGATCATGGAACACGTCAAGTCCACAATCCTCACGACCGCCGCGCTCGTCACGGGATTGATCACGGCCGCACATGTGCTGCATCCGCGTGATCCGGCCTTCGAGACGCGTCGCGGACACTCTGTCGTCGCGACCGCCGAGGCGGCGACGGCCTGGAACGACCCGCCGGCCCGCACGGCGCCGGTGGTGGAGGCAGCTCTGGTGCGCCCGGCCTCCTTCACCCTCCTGCCGATCGCAATGACGGCGAGCCTGTCGAGCGTCGAGGATCAGGCCGAGGCGCGTCCGGTGCGCAAGGCCGAGCACGTCCACGCCCGCCGGCCGATCGCCTCCACGCCGCGCAGCCAGCCGGCGACGGCACGGGTCGCGGAGCAGGCCGCAACCCCGGTCGCCTCGACCGCACAGCCGGGCAGGGCGGCCCAGGGCGACCCGATCGGCGACCTGATGAAGGCTCTGGGCCTCAACCGCGACAGCGAAGGCTGACACCGGCCTTCAGAGCCGCCCGAGGCGGCAGCGGTGGTAGACTAGCTTGGCCGCCAAACGGGTGCGTCACGCCCGGAAACACGTCCCCGCACGCCCACGACCCGTACTTTTTGATCCGCCGCCCATTGGCCGAAGCTTGCCTACGAGCGTCAGCTCGCTCAGCGCTTCTTTCCGAGCTCGGTCGCGATGTCCTTGATCATGCGGCCGGCCTTGCGGTGCGCCGTGGTGAGCTGGTCCTGCGTCACGCCCCAGCGCTTCATCCAGTACTCGACCGCCTTCCGCTCCGAGAGATCGAGCCGGTCCTTGTCGATGAAGCCGCGCTTGTCCTTCAGCCCTGCCATGGTCGCCTTCGAAAGAATGTCCGCGCCGAAGCCGCGCCTGGTTCAGCATAGACCAAGCGGGCAGGAGATACGCGGAGCCAAGATCGTTCGCCGATGTCGCGCAGCAGGCTGGACATTGCGTGCGCAAAGCGTCAGCTGCCCGATGAGTACCCGAGCGCGCGATCGTTCAAACGTCTGGTGTTTCGGAAGCGAGAGACCGCGCCATCCGCGTCTCTCTCGAAGTCGGGTTCGCGTAAGAACCGCTGGGAGCGCCGCCATCGAGAAGCGCGGCCGCCCAAAACCCGTTTTCATGCACCCACGTCTCGATGTCCGACATCGAAGAACGTTGGTGCGGCCAAGAGGACTCGAACCTCCACCCCTTGCAGGACTAGCACCTCAAGCTAGCGCGTCTACCAATTCCGCCATGGCCGCATCGGCACCCGTCGGGTCCCGTTCGCTTTTCCGAAATCCGGGTCCGCTGCGGCGGCCGGCGTCTCGGGTGAGCGGCGCAGCGGATACCAGATCGATCCCGATCCGACAAGCGCTGCGGCCAAGCAATTCCGAAACGTGGCTCGGCAATTCCGCGGCAGGGTCCGGCAAATCCTCGCCGGGGCCTTGGATCAGGCCGGTTCCATGCGGCTTTCGAGGAACGGCACGGCGCCGTCGCCGATGGTGACGCCGGGGATCCGCACCGAATCCGCCTTGCGGATCAGCTCCGTGACCTCGATCGAGATGCGGTTGCCGGTCACGACGATCTGGCCGCGGGCGACGGGGTGGTCGTTGGCGAGGATCTCGACGAGGTCGGTCTCGGTCGCCTCCAGTTCGATCACCGCGCCGCGTCCCATGCGCAGCAGCATGTGCAGCGGCATGCGGCAGCGCCCGAGCACCACCGTCAGATCGACCTTGAGGTCTTCCAGAACCGCCACGCGCCCACCGCCCCCATACGCCTTGCCACCGGCACGGACCGGTGGAAGGAGAGCATTCCCGAAAGAGGGTGAAGCCTTGGTAAACGCCGCGCACCGTCTCGCGATCGCGCCCGACACGTTCCTGCCGCGGGCGGGCTCCCCGCCGGTGGCGTGGCGGATCAGCGACGCACTTGTCGGGTACGACGCGGCGATGGCGTGGATGGAGGCCCGGGCCGACGCGATCGCGCGGGGGCTCGCGCCCGAATGCGTCTGGCTGCTGGAGCACCCGGCGCTCTACACCGCCGGCACCTCGGCCCGCGAGGCCGACCTCGTGGCGCCGGCGCGGCTGCCGGTGCACCGGACGGGGCGGGGCGGGCAGTACACCTATCACGGCCCCGGCCAGCGGGTGGCCTACGTGATGCTCGACCTCAACCGCCGCCGCACGGACCTGCGCGCCTACGTGGCCGCCCTGGAGGCCTGGATCATCGCGACCCTCGACGCCTTCAACGTCCGGGCCGAACGCCGCGAGGACCGCGTCGGCGTCTGGGTGCGGCGGCCGGAGAAGGGCCGGGAGAACGGAGACGCCGTGGAGGACAAGATCGCCGCGATCGGCATCCGCGTGCGGCGCTGGGTCAGCTTCCACGGGATCAGCCTCAACGTCGAGCCGGATCTCGCGGATTTCTCCGGCATCGTCCCCTGCGGCATCCGCGGCCACGGGGTGACGAGCCTGGCCGACCTCGGCCGCGTCGTCGCGATGCCCGAGGTCGACATGCAGCTGCGGGCCGGGTTCGAGGCGGTGTTCGGCGAAACCGTGGACGAGGCGGAGTAGCCGTCAGGGCATTCCCGGGCGCGGTGGAGGCCGGCTCGCGTGACGGGAATGCGCCCGCGCGAACCCCTCAGAAGTCGGCGTGCAGCCGGGTGGCGAAGAAGTCCGCAGGACCCCGGTCGCGGTTGTAGCCGGGGTTGATCACCCGCTGGTAGTCGAAGGTCAGGGTCACGGTCTTGGTCAGGCCGATGGCGTAGTAGGCTTCGAGCGCCCGCTCGGGGGCGTAGTTCAGGCGCCCGTCGCCGATCAGCAGGCCGAGGCCGCCGGTGGCGAAGTAGGCCTGGTGGGCCTCCGTGAGGCCGTTCACGGTGGCGCCGAGGCCGATGGTGTCGCCCGACCGGCCCCAGGCGGTCCCCTTCAGCGAGACGCCGCCCGACGCACTCCGGTCGACGTCGGTGAAGGACAGGCTCTCGTTGCGCCCGTCCGACAGGCTGACGCGGGCGAACACGCCGAGGTCGGCCGTGACCGCCTGCTCGAGGTTGACGTAGCCGCCGGTCTTGCGCCGCGGGCGGCGGGTGGCTGCGACCGCGTCGTTGACGTCGTCGAACACCCCCGATTGCGTCAGCGCCACGACCTGCCGGTAGTTGGCGGTGTTGCCCTGGTTCGAGAAGAAGCCGATCCGCACGCGGCCCGGCTGCTCGAGCGCGGGCAGGACGTAGCGCCCCTCGAACTCGATGTTGGCGCCCTGGCGGTCGAACACCCGCGGGTCGAGCACGTCGTTCGACGGCTCCTTGGGCACCTGCGTGTAGGCGGCGCGGATTGCGAATTCGGCGCGGTTGTATTCGACGTAGACGCCTTGCGTGAAGCCGGGGAGGTTGGCCGGGAAGTCCCAGGCCGAGGCCGCCCAGAGCGACCAGTTCATGAAGTCGACGCGGGGGTCGTGGGCGTAGACGTTGCCGTCGAAGAAGTCGCCCAGCGCGAACTTGCCGGCGACCACGGTGATCCGCTCGACGTCGCGGCGGGTCGCGACCTGGTTCGGGCCGTCGGGCACGTCCTCGGTCTCGCCGCCGAGGCCGAAGGTCTGCCGCACGAAGTAGCGGTTCGAGCGCAGCTTCGGGAACGGCGCGCCGGCCTTCTGCGCCTCGCCGTTGACGAAGCCGGCGACGCCGAGCGTCCGCGACAGGCCGAAGCCCTGGCTGAATTCCGGGTTGTAGTAGAGCTCGGTGCCCTCCAGCAGCTTGAAGCCGACGAAGGCGGTCGCCGTCGTGGTCGCCTGGGCTTGGCGTGGCACCAGGCTGTTCGGGCCGAGATAGGGCGAGCGGAACCCGCTCACGCCCTGGTTGATGAAGGTGGTCTGGCCGTGGAGCGAGAAGCGGCCGGTGTCGCCGTTGTCGGGATCGTGCGGGGCCGCCTCGTCGGGCTCGGGCGGCAGCCGCAGGCCGGCCGGATACCACGACAGCCGCGCCAGCATCTGGTTCGACGTGAAAGACGCCCGGGTCGAGACCGAGCCGAGGCCGGGCACCGCGCCGAGGTCGAGGCGGCCGGTGCCGCCGAGGTCGATGTAGCGATAGTCGAGGCCGAGGGCGAGGTGCTCGGTGATCGCGTACTGGACGCCGGCCCCGAGGGTGAAGCCGAGCGTGCCCCGGTCGGTCCGCGCCGTCGCGGTGGGGCCGCCGGCGCGGTCCGGGTAGGTGGCGAGGAAGCGCGTCTCGGCGCCGGCGAGGCCGAAGGTGGCGTAGACCAGCGCGCGCTCGAAGGCGACGCCGAGCCGCCCGCGCACGACGCCGTAGAGGTCGGTCTTGGCGCGGATCACGTCGAAGACCGGGTCGAACCCTTCGTAGCCGAAGCCGGCCGCGGTCGAGCCGACCGGGCGCTTGAGGTTGGCGCCGGCGATGTCCGCCTCGAGCCCGTAGACCCAGGGGCCGGCCTGCCAGTTCCAGCCGCCGAACACGCCGCCGACGGCGGTGGTCGCCTCGCGGCTGCGGTCGGCACGACCCGTGGCGTCGCCGGTCTTGAAGGCTGGAATGGGGCGGCCGCCGATCGTGGTCGGCCCGAAGCCGAGGGCGCCGAACGAGCCGCCGGCGCTGCCCTCGAGCCCGACATAGCCGCCCGACCAATCGACGAAGGCGGGAGAGGGGGAGGCCGCGCGCGCGACGGCGAGGTCGGCTCCGGCGGCATGTCCCGGCAGCAGGCAGGCCCCGATCAGGCAGGCCTCGATCAGACGGGTCTCGATCAACCCTCCCACGCCGCGGACGGCGACGCCGCGCGACCCGATGCCGTCCGCCCTGTTCCGGTGCCGCATCGCCCTGGTCCCCCGCACGTTCCGAACTGCGGTATAGCAAAGGCTATAATCGCGGCAATCCTGCCTTTGCCGGCCCGGGTATTCCTATCGGCGACGTTGCAAAAATGCCCCGGGATCGATGACGCCGCGATGACACGGCGGCGACGCCGGGGCGAGGGGCTCAGGCGGGGCCGGTCGCGACCGGGCGGCTCGGGTCGGCGCCCCATTCCGACCAGGAGCCGTCGTAGAGGGCGCGGGCCGGGCGGCCGATCTGCTCCAGCGCCAGGGCGACGATCGCCGCGGTGACGCCGGAGCCGCAGGTGGTGACGACCGGGCGGTCGGGGTCGATCCCGTTTTCGGCGAACACCGCGCGGAGCGCGTCCGGCGCCTTGAGGTGCCCGTCGGCCAGCAGCGCGGCGTAATGCAGGTTCCGGGCGCCCGGCATGTGCCCGGGGCGGACGCCGGGACGGGGCTCGGCCTCCTCGCCGCGGAAGCGGGGCGCGGAGCGGGCGTCGACCACCTGGGCGGTGCCGCCGGCCAGCGCCCGCGCGACGTCGGCCGCGTCGGCGACCGCGCCGTGGTCGAGCCGGGCGGAGAAATGGCGCCGGTCGCGAACCCGCGGCTCGCCCTCCTCGGTCGGGTAGCCGGCCGCGATCCAGGCCGGCAGCCCGCCGTCGAGGACGCAGACGTCGCGCACGCCGAAGGTGCGCAGCATCCACCAGACCCGGGGCGCCGAGAACAGCCCGTGCCCGTCGTAGACCACGATGTGCATGCCGTCGCCGACGCCGAGCGCCCGCATCCGCGAGGCGAACGCCTCCGGGCGCGGCATCATGTGCGGCAGCCCGGATTCGGTGTCGCTCATCGCGTCGATGTCGAAGCGGACCGCGCCGGGGATGTGGGCGGCGCGATACTCCGCCTCGGGGTCGCGCCCGGCGGCGGGCAGGTACCAGGAGGCGTCGAGCACCACGATGTCGGGCGCATCGAGGCGCTGGTGCAGCCATTCGGTCGAGACGAGCGCGGTGTCGGCCATGATGCGTCCGGTCAGTCGTTGCGGGCGGTGTCGGCGCCAGTCAATCACAGGGTGGAGGCGGATGCACGCCCCGGTTGGGCGGTCCAAGTCTGGGAAGGCGCGTCTGCCCGCGAACCCGCCGCAGCCTGGAGATCCGAGCCGGCGCGATGCCGCACAGCAAGTCGATCGTCCCGCTGCAACCCCGCAGGCTTGTGCATCCGTCAGACCCTGAAGGCTGTGCGCCGTTGCAAGATACGCGGGGCGGTCTTGTTTCCGCGGGGAACAAGACCAGTTATAACAACACCATGACACCGTCGTGCCGGCGTTTTCGCCGGACCCGTATGGACCGGACGTCTCGCCGCCACGGATCACCGTGCGTTGCAGGATCGCTCGATACGGGACGGCGTTCTCTCACCATTCCCCTGCCGGGCGGCCTTCTGCGCCAGCATGAGATTCCGCGAGCTTTCAGTGCGATGAACCAACTCGTCCGCATGTCCCAGATCGGCGAAGCCGAGACCGTCAAAGAGCCGTCGGCCGAGCTGCGCGTGCCGTTCGCGCAATCGGGCGCCTTCGTCTGCAAGTTCATCATCGGCGAGCCGAACGATCGCGCGGTGTGCTGCGGCGCGCCCGTGGCCGACGGAAAGAGCTGGTGCGCATTCCACCGCCGCATCGTGTTCGAGCCGACCCGACCCGGCCGCATCCGCTGAGCGGGCCCCTACGCCCGTGACCTGGCGACCGCGAGACGGGCTTCAATCGAGCCCGTCCTCCTCGTCGTAGGGCCGATAGCTGCGCATCATCCGGCCATCCGGGTATTGCACCGAGCGGGCGCGGACGACGAGGTATCCCGCGGCCTGCGCCGCCGCGATGCGGCGCGTCCGGTCGTCCCCCTCCGCGAAGATCGGGTTGCGTTCGCCGTCCGCCGGCCCGACGACACGACCGACCGGCAACGGCGCGTAGGGGTAGGGCGGCGCCGCCGCGAAGGTCCGCGGCGTGTAGGCCCGCGTGCCCACCCGGCGCACCACCGGCCTCGCATCCCGTCGCTCGACGAGGCGTGGCGTGGCGATTCGCGCGCGCGGTACCTCTGCGACGATTTGGGGACGCGCGCGCCGCGCTTCGCGCATCGGCTGGCGTGGCGGCTTCGCGGCTTGGCGGACGCGTGCCGGCGCGCTGGCCTTGCTCGCGGTCTCCGTACGTTTCGTGTCCACGCTTCTCGATGTGGACTGGCCCTCGGCCGGACGGCTCGCGCTCACTGTCGCCGGAGCCGGCTCCTTCACGGGAGCCGGAGAGCTTGCAGCAATAGGGCTCGCGGCATCGGGGCCTGACGCAGCGGGGGCGGCGCTGCGCGCTGGCGGGTCGGTCCAGGCGCCTTGAGGAGAGGCCTGCGCCAAGGCGGCGCTGGGACCGAGCGCCAAGCCCAGCATCAGCGTCGCCCCGAGAATTTCACCAGCACCGATCGACATCGCGCACTCCCTGGCGGATGGCCACGGCGGCGCGACCGACGCAGCCTGCCTCAGTGGAAATCTTAACGAAATCCTGCCGCAGCGTCCACGAGGATCGTCGCCGCGGGGCGGCGTGCGACCGGCGCCGCCACGCCCCAAGGGCCGCAGCTACTCCGCGGGCACGCCGTGCC
>NZ_VRUT01000087.1:0-21930 GCF_008039465.1 Methylobacterium sp. WL120
GGGTGGGAAACGGCACGGTACGGGGCTTTCACGACCGTCCGTCCCGTCAGAACCGACGCTGGGCGCGGCTCTCTGTCAGGCTCACCGGTCTCGACTCGGGTTGCGAAGCCATACCCTCTAGCGGCTTCCCGGCGTTTCCGCCACGTCCCGGCCCGCATGGGGCGGTTGCGTGTGCGCAATCCATCCCGATCGCCTAAGCATCGTCGCAGGGGTGGATGGATCGGACGATCGATGGGAACGGCGCGGTTGGCGGTGGCGTGGGCGACGGTTGGCGCCTTCGCGTGGTTCGGTAAGGCGTGGCTCGGCGACCTGGCGTCGCCGATCTTCGCCCTCGCCCTGTTCGCGTGGCTGCTCGTCGCGATCTTCTGGTGTGCCTTCGGTGTGGTGCAGGAGGCGGAGGAGCTGGCCGACATCCTGGGCGAGCCGCTGGGCACCCTGGTGCTGACGCTCTCCATCGTCGTGATCGAGGTGGCGCTCGTCTCAGCGGTGATGCTCGGCGCGAAGGACGCGCCGACCCTCGGTCGCGACACGATGTTCGCGGTGCTGATGATCGTCCTCAACGGGGTCGTCGGCCTCGGGCTCCTGGTCGGCGGCCTGCGGCACCACCAGCAGAGCTACAACCTGCAAGGGGCGTCGGCCTTCCTGTCGGTGATCATCCCGCTCTCGACCCTGGCGCTGATCATCCCGAACTTCACCACCTCGACCCGCGACGGCACCTTGACCACGCTGCAGGCGGTGACGTTCTCGGGCTTCACCCTGGCGCTCTACGCGGTGTTCCTCCTGATCCAGACCGGGCGGCACAGCGACTTCTTCCAAGATGGTTCCGGCGCGGAAGGCAGCCGGTCCGTCGCGGAGCCGGAGCGACGCACCAAGGCGCCGGCCGGCAGCATCGTCCGGCACACGGTGCTGCTCGTCGCCAACATCCTGCCGATCGTCTTGCTCTCCAAGAGCCTCGCGACGATCCTCGACCACGGCATCGCGGCGCTGGGCGCGCCGTCCGCGCTGTCGGGCGTGCTGATCGCGGCGATCGTGTTCACGCCCGAGGCGATTTCGGCGCTGAAGGCCGTCGCCCGCAACGAACTGCAACGCGCGATCAACCTGTGTCTCGGTGCGGCGACCTCGACCATCGGCCTCACCGTGCCGGCGGTGCTCGCCGTCGGCCTGCTCACCGGCCAGACGGTGGTCCTCGGCCTCAAGCCGACCGAGATGACGCTGCTCGCCGTGACCCTGATCCTCAGCACGCTGACCTTCTCGGGCCTGCGGACCACGGTGCTGGAGGGGGCGGTGCACCTGATCGTGTTCTTCGTCTACCTGGTGCTGATCTTCAGCCCGTGAGCCTTGCCGTCGGCTGCAGCCTAACGCCGAAATTTCTTGGATTTCACGGAGCTAGGCCTTGAGACTATCGAAGACATCACGGCAAGGGGCGGCTTCGACCAATCCAAGCCGACCCGCGCAGGCGCGGACATTGCAAACGGCCTTGGATCGACGGCCTCAGTATCACCCAAATCCAATGTCGAAATCGATAGCCTCTGATATCGGCGCGGTGGGCGGAGCGGATCGATGACGCGTGCGAGCGTAGCGGGCAAGGTTCGGACCTGGGCGAACGCGGCCCGAGGCTTAGCCGGTGGACGGAGCGACACGCTCGGAAGCGAGCCGCCGGCGCACCTTCCCGTCTCGCGACCCGGAGCGCCCAACGTCGTGGACGCCGACGTCCCTGTCGACATCGGCTGCATCAAGGTGTTCCGCTCGGAGAACTTCCCCGAATCCGGGCCTTCGCCCTGGCTCGACCGGCCGGACGCCGCCGAGACGATCGCGCGGCGCCTCGATCGGGGCGAGCTGACACCGAAGCAGGCCGAGATGTGCCGGTTCTGGGCCGAGAACGGGTATTACGTCGCCCGCGGCGCGGTCGATCCGGACACGATCGACGCCGCCTGGGCCGCCTACGAAGCCGCCATCGCGCAGGGTGAGATCACGCTCGCGCCGGAGAAGGCTGCCGACGACGACCCCCATCCCGGCCGCTACCTCAACCCGCACCTCAAGGTCGAGGAACTCGATACGCTGCTCGAGCACCCGGTGCTGTTCAACTTCAGCAGCATGGTGCTGGGGCGTCGAGCGATCCCGTTCCAGACCATCGCCTCCCACAAGGGGAGCCAGCAATCCGAACATTCGGATTCGATCCACATGACGACCTACCCGCTCGGCTACCTCGCCGCCTGCTGGGTCGCGATGGAGGACATCCACGACGATTCGGGGCCGCTGGTCTACTATCCCGGCAGCCATCGCCTGCCTTACGTGTTCAGCCACGACGTCGGCATCTCGACCGACGACTTCCGCGACAGGGGCTACGCGGCCTACGCAGAGCGCTACGAGCCGGCGATCAAGCACACGATCGCCGAGCATGGCATCGCGCCCCGGCGCTTCATCGCGCGCAAGGGCGACGTGCTGTTCTGGCACGCGAACCTCCTGCACGGGGGCTCGCCGCGCAACGACGTCACCCGGTCGCGCAGGGCGCTCGTGCACCACTATTTCGCCGAAGGCTGCGTCTGCTACCACGACCTCTCGGCGACCACGTCCGCGGTCCACGGGTCGGTGGAGAGCCTGCCGACCTGCGGCGCCTCGAGCCCCGACATCAAGCGGCGCAAGCAGATCAGGCGGTCCTGACGCCCGGCGTCGCGTCGAGAGAATCTGTAGAGCGAACTGCTAACCGCCGAACCGCTCGGTGCGGATCAGCCCCGGGGCGACGCCGGCCTCGACCAGCAGCGTCGCGGCCGTGCCCACGAACGGCGTGGCGCCGCAGATGAAGACGCGGGTCGGGTGGCCGAGCGTCGTGAGCGCTTCCGCCACCGTCGCCGCATCGATCCGCCGTCCGCCCGAGCGGGTCGCGGTGAAGATCAGCGACAGGCCCGGCTCGGTGCCGGCGCGCGCCTCGATCTCGTCGAGCGCGATCGCATCGCCGCGGGTCCGCGCCGAGTAGAGCAGAAGAGCCGGGATCTCCGGTGCCACCGCCCCCCGGTGGCGCAGCATGGCTAGGAGCGGCACCACGCCGGAGCCACCGCCGACGAGCAGCAGCGGCCCGCCGTCGGCCGGCCCCCACGAGAACGCGCCGCCGATCGGCCCGCGCAGCTCGATCGCGTCGCCGACCTCGGCGATCTCGTGGAAGAAGCCCGAGACCTCGCCGCCCTCCAATCCCTCGATCATCAGCTCGATCGTTCCCGAGCCGTCCGGCGCCGAGGCGATCGAGTAGCTGCGCTGCGCACGGTAGCCGTCCTCGGCGGTGAGGCGCACGTCGACATGCTGGCCCGGCCTGTAGGCGTCGGCGATCTCGGTGCGCAGGCGAAAGCTCTTCACCCGCGCGGTGACCGGCGCGATCGCCGTGATCAAGGCCTGTCGCCAGCGGAAGTCGGGCACCTCAATCACTGGTGTAGCGCTGCTCGCGCCAAGGGTCGCCGTACATGTGGTAGCCGCGCATCTCCCAGAAGCCGGCCTCGTCCTTCTTGGTAAAGCGCAGGCCCTTCAGCCATTTCGCGCTCTTCCACAGGTAGAGGTGCGGCACGAACAAGCGGGCCGGACCGCCGTGGTCCGGCTCGATCGGCGCCCCCTCGTAATGCGTCGCGATCATCGCGCGCCCGCCGGCGAGGTCGGCGACGGGGACGTTGGTGGAATAGTCGTCGTAGCCCTCGGCGAGCAGGAAATCCGTCGGCGCCGCGATGCGGGCGTCGGCAAGCAGGTCGTCGAAGCTCACGCCCTCCCAACCGGTGTCGAACTTCGACCATTTGGTGACGCAGTGGATGTCGCCCTGCCAGGCGGTGCGCGGAAGCGCCTGGAATTCGTCCCAGCTCCAGGACTTCAGCGGCTTGGCGCCCTCGCGAAGGGTGAAGCGCCACGTCGCAAGGTCGATCGTCGGGTTCGGCCCGATCTGGAGGATCGGGAAATCCTCGACGCGGTGCTGTCCCGGCGGAAGCCGCTTCTGCGTCTCCTCCGGACTGCGCCGGCCGACGAAGCCTCGTGTCGCCATCTCGGTCCCTTCCGTTGCGGTTCGGCCCGGTTGCAGCCGGAATGACCGGCGCCGTCAAGCGGCGGCTTCTTCGAAACCGCTGGCAGGGCTACCCTGATCCGGCGACAGGCGACGACGAGGCGGCGACGATGGACCCGGCGTTCAAGGACCACTTCTCGTCGCAGGCGGCCGCCTACGCGGCCCACCGGCCGACCTATCCGGCGGGCCTCGCGGCGTTCCTCGCCGAGGCCGCGCCCGGACGTGGGCTGGCGTTCGACGCCGCCTGCGGCACCGGGCAGCTCTCGACGCAGCTCGCCGCGCATTTCGGCGACGTCGTCGCCACCGATGCCAGCGCCGCGCAGATCGCGAACGCGACGCCGCATCCCCGTGTCACGTACCGCACCGCGCCGGCCGAGCGGAGCGAGTTGGCGACATCGAGCGCCGACCTGATCACCGTAGCGCAGGCGGCCCACTGGCTCGACCTTGCCGCGTTCTACGACGAGGTCCGCCGCATCGCCCGGCCGGGCGCGGTGCTGGCGCTGGTCAGCTACGGCATCCTGCACGTCGAGGGCGAACCAGATGGAGCGGTCCGACACTTCTACGACGACGTGGTCGGGCCGTACTGGCCGCCCGAGCGCCGACACGTCGAGGACGGCTACCAATCGCTGCCCTTCCCGTTCGCGGAAATCGCCGCACCGGACCTCGCGATCACGGTGGCGTGGTCTCTTGCCGACCTGATCGGTTACGTCGAGACGTGGTCGGCCCTGCGTGGGCTGGAGAAGGCGATCGGTCGCGGGGCCGTCGACGCTTTCCATGAAGCGCTCGCGGCATCATGGGGGCCGGGCGGCCAGCTTCGCACCGTGCGCTGGCCGCTGTCGCTGCGCCTCGCGCGGGTGTGAGTGGTGGCCGAGGGCGCGCGCCGAAGATTTGCCTCAAAGCAAGTTTGTTCTATCGAACGATCCGAGGCCCAACACGAATGTGATCTTCGTGGCAGGCGGCGAAGCCCGGGGCATTCGCATTTCGTTTACGACCTGGCCGGACATTGCGGCCACGACAGACCCAGAGGGGACGAACCATGATCCGATATCTTTCCGTTGCTCTCGTCGCAGGGAGCCTCGTGGCAGTCGCGCCGGGGGCGCAAGCCCGCGACGGCATCGGCGCCGGCGGTGCGGCCGCGCTGGGCGTGCTCGGCGGCCTCGCCGTCGGCGGCGCCATCGCGTCCTCGCAGAACGGCTACTACCCCGGCCAGCCGGTCTACCGCGCGCCGCGCCCGGTCTATGTCGAGGAAGATTACGGCCCCGTCTGCCATTTCGAGCGCCGCCGCTCGGTCGACGCCTATGGCGACGTGTTCGTCCGCCGCGTCCGGGTCTGCGAATAAGCCGACTGATCCCCGTGGCCGGCGATCCCGCCGGCCGCGATCAGGGCGTGCGACGGTCTCGCGGCGCCGCCGGCTCGGCGATGGCCGGCGGCGCGCCGCGCCCGAGGCGTTCCGCGCAGAAGATGCCTCCGAGTACCAGGGCGAGCGCCAGGGCCTCGTTGATCCCGAACGGCTCGCCGACAACCAGCACGGCGAGGCCTGCGCCGAAGATCGGCACGAGGTTGACGAAGAGGCCGGCCCTGTTCGGCCCGATCAGCTCGACGCCGCGCATGAAGAACAGTTGCGCGGCGAGCGACGGCCCGAGCGCGACGAACACCACGATCGCCCAGCCCTGCGCCCCCGGCCAGATCAGCCGACCGGCCGCCGCCTCGACCGCCAGGAGCGGCAGGGAGGTAAGGAAGGCCATCAGCGCCATCGCCGCGAAGAACGTCAGCCCGGAAATCGCCGGGCGATGCGGCAGGGCGAGGGTGTAGCCGGCGTAGAGCAGGCAGGCGATGAAGACGAGCACGTCGCCGCGGTTGAAGTCGAGGGTCGCGAGCACGTGCCAGTCGCCGTGCGTCGCCGCCACCGTCGCGCCGACGAGGGTGACGAGCACGCCGACCACCTGGCCGGGCGTGACCGCGGTGCGATACAGGGCGTAGTTCAGCAGGATCACCAGCACGGGGATCGAGCCCTGGAATAGGGCGAGATTGATCGCGCTGGTGTAGGTCCCGGCGGCGTAGAACAGGCTGTTGAACGCGGTGTAGCCGAGGCCGCCCATCAGCAACACGAGCCGCCAGTGACTGCGGATGCCCGACCAGTCGGCGCTGATGCGCCTGCGGGCGAGCAGCCCCAGAACGACGCAGACCACGCCCCAGCGCAGCGAGGTGATCGCCTGGGGCGAGACATGGCCCGGCGCCCACCGGCCCGCGACGGCGTTGCCCGCCCAGAGCAGGGCGGTCAACGTCAGGAGCGGGTAGGCAGCAGCGGTCCGGACGGGCGCGGGAACCGGCGGCCGCTCAGCGGCGGCGGAACTGACCGCCGCGCACCGGCGGACGGGGACCGGCGGAACGCTCGTCCTTGTGCCGGAACACGAGGCGGCCCTTCTCCAGGTCATAAGGCGACATCTCGACGGTGACGCGGTCGCCGGCCAGCGTCTTGATGCGGTTCTTCTTCATCTTGCCGGCGGTGTAGGCGACGATCTCGTGGCCCTGGTCCAGCTGTACCCGGTAGCGCGCATCCGGCAAGATCTCGAGAACGAGACCGTCGAACTGCATCAATTCTTCTTTCGCCATTCACCCTCTCCAGTCGGACCGTCTGGAAGCAGGCGTTCCGGCGCACGATCGTTCGTCACGGCAATTCGATGTCCGCTGCGGCGGCGGGTCCGTATCCGGAGGCGCCACGCCGTCGAGCGTCGGCACGATGTAGGGGGCCGCCGCCATGCAGGCAAGCTTTGCCGCAACGTCGTCGCGACGGCGTCGACATAAAAAGCATCGTTCCTGCACGATTCCTGCGCGGAACGACCGATTCTACGGCGCGACCTCGTTGCCGGCATAGTCGAGCCGCCCGTCCGGCGTGCGCTTCCACGCCCGCAGCGACACGGCCCCCTCGCGCAGGTCGCCCTGCGCATCGAAGGCGACTTCGCCCTGGATCGTGCGGAAGGGCACGCCTCGCAAGGCCGCGGCGACCCTGCGCGAGTCCTGCGATTTCGCGCGGTCGAGCGCCTGCGCCAGCACCTCCACCGCTGCATAGGTCGGGCCGGCGACCGCATCGGCCTCCGTGGTGCGCGGCGGCCGACCCTTCGCCTCGGGCAAGCGAACCGGTTCGACGGGAACGGTCATCACCGTGCCCTCGCCGGCGGTCGCCGCGAGGCTCGCGAAATCGCGGTCGAGGATGCCGTCGCTCGCCACCAGGTGGGCGCCGAGGCCGGCGTCCCGCATCGCGCGGAGCAGGGTCGCCGCCTCCGGAGCCAGGCCGCCGAAATACACCGCCTCGACGCGGGCCGCCTTCAGGGTCGTTACCAGTTCCGTGGCATCGCGGCTGCCGCGCGGCAGGCTCTCGAACGCCACCTCCGGGTCGCCACCCGCCTTCAGCGTGCGCGAAACCGCGTCTGCGAGACCGCGTCCGAAGGTGGTGCGGTCGTGAACGACGCCGATCCGCCGCCCGGGCTCGTGCACGAGGAGATAACGGCCAGCCGCCGCGCCCTGCTGCGCGTCGCCAGGGACGACACGGAAGAGGTTCCCATAGCCCCGCTGCGTCAGCGCAGCCCAGGACGCGCCCGGCGTCACCAGGACGACACCCGCATCCTCGTAGAGCGGCGCCACCGCGGCCGCGACCGAGGATTCGAGAGCGCCGACCACGAGGCGGATGCCGTCCGCCGCGAACCGCCGGGCGACCACGGCGCCCTGCTTGGCCTCGCCGGCATCGTCGGCCACGACCAGCGCCAGCTTGCGGCCGGACGTGCCGATGGCGCGATTCAGGTCGGCGATCGCCTGTTCGGCCGCGAGCCGCATGCCCTGGCCGAAGGCCGCATCCGGCCCGGTGAGCGGCGCCGAAAGACCGATCCGGACGACGGTCTGCGCCGCGGCCGGCCCCGCGAGGAGGAGTGCTGTGACGATCCCGATCAAGGCGCGCATCGAAACCATTTCCCGGTGACGGTCGGGGACCGCGATCCCGCCCGCGAGCTTAGTCGCCCCCGTCACGCTGCGAAAGCGTAACACCGAGCAGCCTGATCGATCGACAATCCGTTCGACGGCCTCCGGTCCCCGTCGGCCCAGCCGTCAAAGCGCCCCGTCGCGGATCGCGCCCGGGTCGGCGAGGCCGTGCAGCACGCGGGCGGCGCTGTGGGCGAAGCGCAGCGTCACCGCCTTGCGGCGCGGGCCGGAGAGCGGGTGCTCGGGCGCCTCGCGGACCACCAGCCCGCCGAAGGCGTCGGCGACGATCAGGCCGCATTCCTCGGGGATCAGGGATTCCGGCACCGTGTCGGGGATCGCGAAGAAGAACCGGTCGCAGAAGTCGCGGTAGTCGGGCCATTTCCGGTCGGCGCGGAAGTCGGCGACGCTCGACTTGATCTCGACGATGGTCAGTCTCCCGGCACCGCAGAGTGCGATCACGTCGGCCCGCCGGCCGTTGACCAGGGAGAACTCGGGCAGGGTGGCGCACCCCATCTCGGAGAACAGACGGCGGACGCCGCGCTGGATCTTCAGCGCCGTCGGCGACTGGCGCCGGTCGGGCGGCAGGACCAGATCGGGCGCGGCTTGGGCCGGGAGAGCGTGGGCGAGGGCTGACGACATCGTCTCTCGTGTGGCGGCCTGTGCCGAATCGGGACGCGGCATCTTGCCAAGGCCTGACTCGCCTTGTCACCTGCGGCGGGAGATCACGCGAGCGCGGCGCGGATCGCGGCGAACCCGTCGGTGAACGCCGCCGGCCCGGGCTGAAGGATCAGCGGCGACTTGATCTCGTGGATGCGCCCGTCCCGCACCGCCGGGATCGCCGCCCATCCGGGCCGCTCCGCGATCCGCGCGACGTTGACCTTCTTGCCGCACCAGGAGGCGAGGATCACGTCGGGCGCCGCAGCGAGCACCGCTTCCGGCCCGACGATCCGGTCCTTGGCTGCGGCCATCCGGGCGTGCTCGGGAAACACGTCGTCGCCGCCGGCGATGCCGACCAGCTCGGAGACCCAGCCGATGCCGGAGATCATCGGCGCGTCCCACTCCTCGAAGTAGACCCGCGGCCGCGGCCGACCGGCGACCTCGGCGGCCACCCGCGCGAGGTCGTCGGCGTAACCCTGCGCCAGGGCCTCCGCACGGTCCGGCACGCCGACGAGCGCGCCGACCGTGCGGATCATCGCGAGGCAGCCGGCCACGTCGCGCTGGTTGAACAGGTGTACGGCGACGCCGGCGCGGGCGAGGTCGGCGGCGATGGCCGCCTGCAGGTCGGAGAAGGCGAGGACGAGGTCGGGCTCGAGCGCCAGGATCTTCGGCAGGTCCGCGCTGGTGAAGGCCGACACACGCGGCTTCTCCCGCCGGACCTGCGGCGGGCGCACCGCGTACCCCGAGACACCGACGATGCGGTGGTCCTGGCCGAGTAGGTACAGCGTCTCGACGGTCTCCTCGGTGAGACAGACGATGCGCTCGGGCGGGAACCGCCGCATCAGCGCTGAAACCACGCGAGCAGGCCGGCGCCCGGCGCCAGGAGCACGAAGGCCCAGACGATCGCCGAGAGCACGTTGGCCAGCTGGAACGGCAGCCGGGCGACGCCGAACATCCCGGCGATCAGCGGCACCACCGCGCGGGCCGGCCCGAAGAACCGCCCGACCGCCACCGCGGCCGCGCCCCAGCGCTCGAGGAAGACCTCGCCCTTGGCGACCATCTCCGGGTAGCGCCGCATCGGCCAAAGCCGCTTGGCGCCCTCGCCGTAGTACCGGCCGAACTCGTAGGACAGCCAGTCGCCGAGCGCCGCGCCCAAAGCCGCGGCGGCCACCACCGGCCAGAACGGGATGTCGGCCGCGCCGACCATCGCCCCGATCCCGACAAGGATCACGGTGGCCGGGACCAGCAGCGACAGGAAGGCGATCGATTCGCAGAAGGCGAGCACCCCGACGATCAGGGGTGTCCAGGCGCGATGCGCCTCGACGAAGGCGAGGGCGGAGACGCGCAGCGATTCGAAGTCCATGACCTGTCTTTTCCAGGGTGAGCCGCGCCGGGTGCGCGCTGTGCCGAAAGCCGGTAACACGCCGCGGGACCGATGCGCGCGGGAGAGCCGCGGGGAGACATCGCGATGAACATCCTGTCGATCCAGTCGCACGTCGCCTACGGCCATGTCGGCAACGCCTCCGCGGTGTTTCCGATGCAGCGGCTCGGGGTCGAGGTCTGGCCGATCCACACGGTGCAGTTCTCCAACCACACCGGATACGGCGCCTGGCGTGGCCGGGTGTTCGACGGGCCGGCGGTGGAGGACCTCGTGGCCGGCATCCGCGAGCGCGGGGTGCTCGGGTCCTGCGACGGCGTGCTTTCCGGCTACATGGGCTCGGCCGACATCGGGACCGCGATCCTCGGCGCGGTCGCGGCGGTGCGGGCGGAGAACCCGCGCGCGCTCTACGCCTGCGATCCGGTGATCGGCGACACCGGCCGCGGCGTCTACGTCCGCTCCGGCATCGCCGAGTTCATGGCCGACCGCGCGGTGCCCGCCGCCGACATCCTGACGCCGAACCAGTTCGAGCTCGACCTGCTCACCGGCCTGACCAGCGGCACCCTCGCCGACGCCAAGCGCGCCGTCGCCGCGCTGCAGGCCCGCGGCCCGCGGGTGGTGCTGGTGACCTCGCTCGCCACCGATGCCACGCCGGCCGACGCCATCGACATGCTGGCCGGCGAAGGCGGCACGTTCTGGCGGGTGCGCACGCCCCGCCTCGACCTGTCGGTCAACGGGGCGGGCGACTGCATCGCCGCCTTGTTCCTCGTGCACTACGCCCGCACGCGCTCGGCGGCGCTCGCGCTCGGGATGGCCGCGGCGTCCGTCTACGGCGTCCTGCGGCGCACCCTCGCCGAAGGCTCGCGCGAGATCCTGACGGTGGCGGCGCAGGACGAGTTCGTCGCGCCGACCGAGACGTTCCCGGTCGAGACGGTCTGAGCGAGAAGGAAGGAACTGCGATGCCACGCCGCTTCGTCACCCTCGACGTGTTCACGACGCAGGCGCTCGCCGGCAACCCGCTCGCCGCGGTGCTCGACGCCGACGGGCTCGACACGGCGGCGATGCAGGCCATCGCCCGCGAATTCAACCTGTCCGAAACGGTGTTCGTGATGCCTCCGGACGACCCGCGGCACCGGGCAAGGCTGCGCATCTTCACGCCGGCCCGCGAGCTACCCTTCGCCGGGCATCCGACGATCGGCACCGCCGTGCTGCTGGCCGTGCGCGCGGAGAATGCCGGGACCGCCGACACCGTCGCATTCGGCCTGGAGGAAGCGGTCGGTACGATCCCCTGCGTCGTCGAGGTCGGCGACGGGGCGGGGCGCGCCCGCTTCAAGCTCCCGATCCTGCCCAAGTCCCTCGGCGACGCCGCGGAGGCCGCCGAACTCGCCGCGGCGTTCGGGCTGACGGCGGAGGATATCGGATTCGGCCGGCATCGTCCGAGCCGGCATGGCGTGGGCCCGAGCTTCACCTTCGTCCCGGTGTTGTCGCGCGCCCGCCTCGACGCAGCACAGCCGGGTACGCTTGCGGGCTCGCAGGACGGCTTCTTCCTCTACGCGCCGGACGAGGCGGGCGGCGCACGGGCGTTCCAAGCCCGGATGTTCGCGCCGGCGCTCGGCGTTCCCGAAGACCCGGCGACGGGTTCCGCGGCGGCGGCCTTCGCCGGCGTGCTGATGCAGTTCGAGACCCTTGGCGACGGCACCCACGACGTGGCGATCACGCAAGGGGTCGCGATGGGCCGCCCGAGCGAGATCGCGTTGCAGCTCGTCATCGAGGCCGGCGCGCTGCGTTCGGTCGAGATCGGCGGTGCGGCGCTGATCGTCTCGGAAGGACTGCTGCATGTCTGACCGCCCGACGCCGGATCCGCGGCCCTACGGCTTCGAGGTCGTCCGCCTCGCGCGGCTCGAAGCGCGGCTGGTGACCTACGATTGGGCCTGGGCGCGCGACAACGCCGCGCGCATCGACGACAATTGGAGGCGCCGCCGCGCGGCGCAGCCCGCCCTGTTCGACGGGCCGGTGCTCGTCGCCTGCGGCTGCGCGATCGACGACGACACCTGCCGCCTCGACCTGTTCAAGACGCCGTATTCGCGGTTCCTGGCCTATCGCGACGGCGGCTCGCCGGACGGGCACGTCGCCAACGCCTTCGCGGCGATCGTGCCATGGAGCGCCGACGGTGCGGTGCTGCTCGGGCGGATGGGCCCGCACACCGCCAACGCCGGGCAGATCTACTTCCCCTGCGGCACGCCGGACCTGGACGACGTGCGCGGAGAGTCCGTCGACTTCTCCGGCAGCGCCGCGCGCGAGCTTCTTGAGGAGACCGGCCTACGGGTGCCGGACGGCGCGACCGAGGAATGGGTGTGCCTGCGCGGCGAGGGGCAGCTCGCCTTCCTGCGCCCCGTGCGCTTCACCGAGCCGGCCGCAGCCCTCGTCGAGCGCATGGAACTCTACGCCTTGCGCGAGGACGAGCCGGAACTCTCCGGCATCGTGACCGTTCGCGGTGCCGACGACCTCGACGGTGCGATGCCGGGGTTCGTGCGCGCCTACCTCGCCAGCGCGTTCGAGGCCGAGACGGGCGCCGCCGATGTGACGCCCTGACCGGTCCGTGACCTGGATGCGTCGACAACCGGCGGTGCATCGGGCAGGCTTTCGCGACATCCAGCCGCCATCCCGGAGCCCCGCATGACCCTGAAATCCAGAACCGCGCTCGTCACCGGCTCGACCAGCGGGATCGGGCTCGGCATCGCCCGCGCGCTGGCGCGCGACGGGGCGAACGTGGTGCTGAACGGCTTCGGGGAGGCCGACGCGATCGAGGCGGCGCGGGCCGCGATCGAGACCGAGTTCGACGTGCGGGCGCACTATTCGGCCGCCGACATGTCGAAGCCGTCCGAGATCGGCGACATGGTGCGCGAGGCGGAGGAACGCTTCGGCTCGGTCGACGTGCTCGTCAACAATGCCGGCATCCAGTTCGTCTCGGCGATCGAGGAGTTTCCCGGCGCGAAGTGGGAGCAGATCATCGCGATCAACCTGTCCTCGGCCTTCTACGCGATGCAGGCGGCGATCCCGGGGATGAAGGCGCGCGGCTGGGGACGGATCGTCAACACCGCCTCGGCGCACTCGCTGGTCGCCTCGCCCTACAAGTCGGCCTACGTCGCAGCCAAGCACGGCATCGCCGGCCTGACGAAGACCGCGGCGCTGGAACTCGCGACGCACAAGATCACGGTCAACTGCATCTCGCCCGGCTACGTCTGGACGCCGCTGGTCGAGTCGCAGATCCCCGATACGATGAAGGCGCGCGGGCTCAGCAAGGAGCAGGTGATCGACGAGGTGCTGCTCAAGGCGCAGCCGACGAAGGAGTTCGTCACCGTCGATCAGGTGGCTGCGCTCGCCCTGTTCCTGTGTTCGGACGCGGCGAGCCAGATCACGGGCACCAACATCTCGATGGATGGCGGCTGGACCGCGCAATAGGCCAAACGAGAACACCCCGCCGGACAGGTCCGACGGGGTGTTTCGAGGTCGCGCCGCGCTTTCGAGACGCCTCGGCGTCAGCGACGCCCGTGGAGCAGCAGGGCGAGGCCGTAACCGACGGCGCCTGCGATCAGCAGCGCCACCAGCGGGTTCTCCTCGACCCGCGAAGACACTGCCTCGCGGCCGTCGCGCAGGTAGTCGCCGCGACGATCGTAAGCATCTGCGGCGTAGTCCGTGACGTTGTCGGCGACATCGCGGATCTTGCTGCGAGCCTGGCCGTAGGCATCCTTGGCCTGGCCGTAGGCGTCCTGCGCGCGGTCGCCCGCCTCGTCGGCCACGTTGCGCACGGTGTCCTTCGCCTGTCCGTAGGCGTCCTGCGCGCGCCCTTGCGCCTCGCGCAGGCGCCCCTCGACGGAGTCGCGGTTCGACCCGACGAAGTCGCCGGCCGCCCCCTGGATCTTGCCGCCGAGTTCCTTGGCACCGCCGACGATGCGATCCGTATCCACCATGGTCACCTCCTACGCATTCGTTGTGCTGGTTCGGTGCGGGCGACTACTTGCCCAGAATCTTCGTGACGAGGCGGCCGATCGGCGAGGCTGAGCTCGCGTTGCGGTCGTCTCGGACCACTTGGCGGTCCTCGTTCCCGAGAAGCTTGGTGACGATGCGTCCGATCAGGCTCATGGCTCTCTCCGCGAGGTTGGCGCCGACCGACGGCGCAGCTTGCCTCCTCAACGGCCGATCGCCGCACCGCGTTCCGTCATGCGCGAGCCCGTTGCCGCGGAGCGAAGCCGGCCGGAACGACCTAAGCGGCGGCGCGCAAAAACTCCGCCGCGCCGTCCAGCGACGCGCGCGCCTCCGGCAGCATGCTGTGGGCGAACTGCCAGACGTGGCTGACCACGGGGAACACCGTGATCGAGACGGTGACGCCGACCGCGCGCGCCTTCTCGGCCATCCGCACGGAGTCGTCGCGCAGCACCTCGCGCTCGCCGACATGGAACAGCAGCGGCGGCAGGCCGGCGAGGTCCGCGAAGAGCGGCGAGATCAGCGGGTCGCCCGGGTCGGCGCCGTCGAGATACAGCGGCCCGAGGTTGAGCATCGCCCGCGGGTCGAACATCGCGTCGCGCTGCGCATTGCTGACGCGCGAACCGTCGCGGGCGAGGAAGTCGGTGACGGGCGAGAACAGGGCCGCGGCCGTCGGCAACGGTAGCCCCCGGTCGCGGGCCGAGAGCATCGCCACCAAAGCGAGGTTGCCGCCGGCAGAATCGCCTGCGATCGAAGCCGGCCCGTGCGCCGCGAAGGCGTTCCAGGCCGCGCAAGCGTCCTCGGTGGCGGCCGGAAACGGATGCTCCGGCGCGAGCCGGTAGTCGGGGGCGAAGATGGTGAAGCCGCGTTCGGCCAGCGCGCCCGTCACCGGGCGGTGGGATTTCGGCGAGCAGGCGACGAAGCCGCCGCCGTGCAGGTAGAGCAGCCGCCGCTCCGGCCCCTTCGCACGGGCCGGCCTGACCCATTCGCCCGGAATGCCGCCGACCGTGCCGGCCTCGTAGGTCGCGCCGGCCGGGTCGGGGAACGTCCGGCCGCCGAACACGGCGCGGATCTTTGCCACGTCGTCCATCGCCCCGAGCCGGTTCCGGACGTTGCGCCTGACCATGTAGGACGCGAGATGCGCGCGCAGGCTCGCCATGTTGTCGTCCGCTCCAGGTCGTCGGTGAGGTTCGCACGAGCGTGCCGACCGTGCCTTTGGCCGAGCAGGATAGGTTCGCCCCGGCGCCATGAACAGGCGCCGGCGTCGCCGAGCGCCGCATTCGCGCATCACCGGCGCTCAAACGGCATTCGGGCGATGGCGTCGGCGAGCGCTTGGCGCGAAGCTTCCATGATCTTCGTCGAGCCAACGCGCTTTCAAGGGACCGATGTCCAATCGCCTCCTGCATGCCGGCCTCAGCATCGTGCTGTTGCTCGCCGTCGCCGTCCTGTTCTCCACGAACCGCCGGGCGATCCGCCCGCGCGTGGTGCTGGCCGCGCTCGGTCTCCAGGCCGGGCTCGGCGCCCTCGTGCTGTTCGTGCCCGCGGGCCAAGCGGGGCTCGCCGCGGCGGCGGGCTTCGTCCAGACCGTGCTCGGCTACGGCGACCGCGGCACCGCGTTCCTCTTTGGCGGCCTCGTCGAGCCGCGGATGTTCGAGCTGTTCGGCGGCAGCGGCTTCATCCTCGCCCTGCGGGTGCTGCCGCAGATCCTCTACGTCTCGGCACTCATCGGCGTGCTCTATCACCTCGGGATCATGCAGGCCGCCGCCCGCATCGTCGGCGAGGGCTTGCGCCGCGTGGTCGGCACCAGCCCGATCGAGTCGTTCTCGGCGGTGATCACCATCGCCATCGGCCAGAGCGAGATCGCGGTGGCTTTGCGGCCGTTCCTGGCGCTGCTCACCGGGGCCGAGCTGTTCGCGGTGATGACGAGCGGCGCCGCCTCCACCGCGGGCTCGATCCTGGCCGGCTACGCGGCGCTCGGCGTGCCGATGACCTACCTGCTGGCCGCCTCGCTGATGGCGATCCCCGGCGGCCTGCTCTACGCCAAGCTGCTGATGCCCTCCACCGAGCCGACTCGGATCGCGACGACCCGCGTCATCTTCGGGGAGACCCGGGCGGCGAACCTGATCGAGGCCGCCGCCGACGGGACGCAGAAAGGCCTCGCGGTCGCGATCGCCGTCGGCGCGATGCTGATCGCCTTCGTCGGCCTGATCGCTCTGGCCGACGGCCTCGTCGGCTATGTCGGCGGGCTCGCCGGATATCCGGCGGCCTCGATCCAATCCATCCTCGGCGCCGCACTCGCGCCGCTCGCCTGGCTGCTCGGCGTGCCGTGGGAGCACGCGACGTTGGTCGGCGGCGCCATCGGCCAGAAGCTCGCGTTCAACGAGTTCTTCGCCTACGCCAACATCTCGCCCGCCCTGAAGGGCGGCGTCCTCGATCCGCGGAGCCAAGCGATCGTCTGCTTCGCGCTCTGCGGCTTCGCCAACCTGTCGTCCATCGCGATCCAGCTCGCGAGCTTCTCGAGCCTCGTGCCCGAGCGCCGCTCCGAGATCGCCCGCTACGGTCTGCGCGCCATCCTGGCCGGCACCCTGTCGAACCTCACGAGTGCCGCCATCGCGGGCCTCTTCATCGCCGGCTGAGGCGGATCGTCGGCCTCACGCCGTTCCGCGCAAGCGTGTAGAAGGGCGCCGCATCGCAGGGGCTCTCGCACCGGTTTTCCCCGCGGGGCGGATTGCGACGGGGCGGCGCGACAGGCTGCGACCCGGTCGGTAGAGGACGGACATGACGGCGGCTCTCGACCCAACGGCGACGAAGGACTCCGCAGGCTCGCGCCCCGCGACGCCGCGGATCGTGCCGCCGTTCCGGGTTCCGCCGGAGCGCGAGCCGCCGATCCTCTCCTATCTCGGGGCGCTGCGCACCAACGCCCTCGTCGGCTGGCCGCGCCAAGCCTACGAGGAGCCGATCACCCGCCGCAGCCTGCTCGGGCGGTCGAGCTTCACCTTGAGCGATCCTGATGCGATCCGGCGCGTGCTCGTCGACAACCAGGCGAACTACGCCCGCACCGCCGGCTCCGTCCGCATCCTCCGTCCCATCCTCGGCGACGGATTGCTGATCAGCGAAGGCGCCCCCTGGCGCCACCAGCGGCGCTCGCTCGCGCCGGCGTTCACGCCGAAGGCGATCGACGGGCTGGTGCCGCTGATCGACCAAGCGATCGGCGACGCGATCGTGGACCTCGAGGTCGCCGCCGCGCGCGGCCCCGTCGCGCTGTTTTCGAGCCTGCACAGGCTGGCGCTGGAGATCGCCGGGCGCAGCATGTTCTCGGTGGCGATGGACCGGCACGGCGACGCGCTTCGCGGCTTCATCGCTGAGTATTCCGAGCGGCTCGGCCGGCCCCACCTCCTCGACATCGTGATGCCGCCGACCTGGCGCGCGCCCCTCGACTTCCCGCGGGCGCGATTCCGGAAGCGCTGGACCCCCTTCCTCAGCCAAATCATCGAAGCGCGGGCTGCCGACGCGACGCCGCGCACGAACCGCGACCTGCTCGACCTGATGATGGCGGCCCGCAGCCCGGAGAGCGGGGCGGCCTTCACCTATGCCGAGGTCCGCGACCAAGTCGCGACGATGATCCTCGCCGGCCACGAGACCACCGCCGTGCTGCTGTTCTGGGCGGCCTACCTCCTCGCTCTCGCGCCCGACCTGCAGGAGCAGGTGGCGCGCGAGGCGCAGGGCGCCGACCTCACCGCCCCGGCCGGCTGCGCTCAGGACGGGCGGCTGCCGCTGACCCGCGCAGTGATCGACGAGACGATGCGGCTCTACCCGCCGGCCTTCGTCATCGTCCGGCGGGCGCTGCAGGCCGACAGCGTCGCCGGCGTGGAGATCGCGGCCGGCGACATCGTGATGATCTCACCGTGGGTGCTGCACCGGCACAACCGCCTCTGGAACGACCCGCACGCCTTCGACCCGGGCCGGTTCCTGCCCGGCGCGCCGACGATCCCGCGTTACGCCTACCTCCCGTTCGGCGTCGGCCCTCGGGTCTGCATCGGCGCGCACTTCGCCCTGACCGAGGCGGTGCTCGCGCTCGCCCGCATCGTCGGCCGCTACCGGATCTCGCTCGCCGACACCAAGCCTGTCCTGCCGGCGGCGGTGGTGACGACCCAGCCCGAGCACGCGCCCGACTTCACGCTGGTGCCGCGCTGAGCCGGCTTCGCGACAGGCGCTCTGCGACATCGCGCCGTCACATTTAAACCACGGCCGGAACCTAGGCCTCGGCGACGCCCGCCAAACGGGCAAGATGCCGTTTCAGCCAGCCCGGCGCGCGTTCTCGATGCCGGGATCCTTTGCGGATGCCCCATGTCGCACGTGACCGCGTTCCCGATCGCGCAGAAACCCGCGAAGCCGTCTGCGCCCCGCCTGCACGCGGTCGCCGCGGGGGAGGGCGACAGCCGCGCCATCGCCGTGCGCAGCCTCCGCCTCGGCATGTCGGCCCTCGACGAGGTGATCGGCCTTCTGGAGGGCGACCTCGGCGCCGCCTTCGAGCGTGCGGTTGAGACCATCGTGTCGGTGAAAGGCCGCGTCATCGTCTGCGGTATCGGCAAGAGCGGCCATGTCGGCCGCAAGCTCGCCGCGACGCTGGCCTCGACCGGCACGCACGCTTTCTTCGTCCATCCCACCGAGGCGAGCCACGGCGACCTCGGCATGATCGCCCCCGACGACGTGATCGTCGCCCTGTCCTGGTCGGGTGAGACGGTGGAACTCGGCGACCTCGTTAGCTTCTCCCGGCGCTTCTCGATTCCGTTGATCGCGATCACCTGCAACGCCGACAGCACCCTCGGCCGCGCGGCGGACGTGCTGCTGGCCCTGCCGAAGGTCCGCGAATCCTGCCCGCACGACCTCGCCCCCACCACCTCGAGCCTGATCCAGCTGGCGCTCGGCGACGCGCTGGCGGTGGCCCTGGTCGAGAGCCGCGGCTTCACTTCGGCGCGCTTCAAGACCCTGCATCCGGGCGGTACCCTCGCGGCGCGCCTGAAGGCCGTGCGCCAACTCATGCACACCGGCGACGAGGTCCCGCTCGTGCCCGACGACATGGTCATGTCCGACGTACTGATCGAGATCACCCGGCGCCGCTACGGCTGCGTCGGCGTGATCGACGCGGATGCGCGCCTGATAGGCATCGTCACCGACGGCGACCTGCGCCGCCACATGGGACCCGCGATCCTCGACACCACCGTGCAGCAGGTGATGACCGCCGCCCCCGTCGTGGTGGAGGCCGACCTCCTGGCGAGTGCCGCCCTTGAGGTGATGAACCGCAAGCGCATCACCGCGATCTTCGTGGTCGAGGACGGCCGCCCCGCCGGCATCCTCCACATCCACGATCTGCTCCGGGCCGGCGTGGTCTGATCGGCTCGCGACCCTTCGCGGATGTCCGGGGTCAGCCCGAGGCGGCGCTATAACGCGCCGTAGAGCTCCACCCGCATCCAGATGCTAACGGCGCCGAAGTTCTGGAGCGCGGTGCCGCCATAGAACGCGAAAGCCTTCTCCGGTCGAACGGGAGCCCTACGAGCGGACGAGTCCCATGAGGGCGTCCGGTCATGCCCCGTGGGCCCGAAAAGAAAAAGGGGCCGGCGCAACGCCAACCCCTTCGACCACCCGAAAATTTGATGGTACCACCGCCCCGGCTCGAACGGGGGACCTCTAGATCCACAATCTAGCGCTCTAACCAACTGAGCTACGGCGGCACTGCGGCGGGGTGTATCGTGGCGGCGTCGGCATTTCAAGCGGGTTGGAGAACGCGCATCCGTCTGTGGACGACGGGCGGACCGACGTCCTAAAGGATCGGGGGTGACCCGTCGTTCCAAGCCCGCCCTACGATGAGCCAAACCGCCGAACCCCTGCGGCGCCGTTGGGGGCGCGCCACCGTGGTCCAGGCGCCCGGCCGGCTCCGCGTCCTCGTCCGCCGGAGCGAAGTCGGCCTGGTGGTGCTCGCGGGGGTGACGGGATGCGTCGCCGGCTCGGCGGTCGCGGGCATGACCGTTGCGACGCAAGCCCTTCGCGAGACATTGTACCGCCTGCCGCACGGCACCCGCCTGAGCGCGGCCGACGGCGTGACGCCGCTGGCCCTGCTGCTCGGCCCCTGCCTCGGCGGCATCCTGCTCGGCCTCGTGATCCTTGCCGCCAGCGCGGTCCGCGGACGGCGCAGGCGGCCGGTGATCGATCCGATCGAGGCCAACGCCCTGCATGGCGGCCGGATGTCGCTGCGCGACAGCCTCTACGTCGCGGTTCAGAACGTGATCTCGAACGGAAGCGGCGCCTCGGTTGGGCTGGAGGCCGGCTACACGCAGATCTGCGGCGGGCTGGCCTCGCGCCTCGGCATCGCCTTCGAGATGCGGCGCAACGACCTGCGCACGCTGGTCGGCTGCGGCTCGGCCGCCGCCATCGCCGCCGCCTTCGGCGCGCCGCTGACCGGGGCGTTCTACGCCTTCGAGCTGATCATCGGCACCTACTCGATCGCGACGCTGACGCCGGTGATGGTCGCCGCGCTCTGCGGCAGCCTGGTCTCGCGTGGCCTGGTCGCGGCCCAGCCCCTCGTCGCCCTCGATAACGTGCAGGCGGTGACGACGGCGGCGGTGACGGGCGCCGACACCCTGCCGAGCCTGGTCCTCGGCCTGCTCTGCGCCGGCCTCGGCATTTTGATCATGCGCGGGGTCACGCTGGTGGAGCAGGGGGTGGCGGCGACGCGCATCCCGCGGGCGGCAGGACCCGCGCTCGGAGGGCTCTGCGTCGGCGCGCTCGCCCTCGCGATCGGCCCGCAGGTCCTGTCCGGCGGCCACGGCGCCCTGCACGTGCATTTTGCGGGCGGCGCCGAAGGCTACGGCACGGTGGCGCTCGCGCTGCTGTTCGTCGGCAAGGCGACGGCCTCGGCGATCTCGATCGGGTCGGGGTTCCGCGGCGGCCTGTTCTTCGCCTCGCTGTTCCTCGGGGCGCTCGCGGGCAAGCTGTTCGCGACGGTCGCGCCCGAGGTGATTCCGGGGCTCGCCGCCTTCGGGTTGACGCCGCTCGCCTACGCGGTCATCGGCATGAGCGCGCTCGCGGTGGCCGTCATCGGCGGCCCGCTCACCATGACGTTCCTGGCGCTGGAGGTGACCGGCAGCCTGCCGATCACCGGCCTCGTCCTGGTCGCGGTGATCGCCTCCTCGCTCACCGTGCGGAAGACCTTCGGCTATTCTTTCGCGACGTGGCGCTTCCACCTGCGCGGCGAGAGCATCCGCAGCGCCCACGACGTCGGCTGGATCCGCAGCCTCACGGTCGGCCGGCTGATGCGCAAGGACGTGCGCACCATCCCCCTCGACACGCCGATGGCGACCTTCCTGCGCGCCCACCCGCTCGGCTCGCCCTCGCGCGTGATCGTCGTCGATGAAGCCGGGCGCTATGCCGGCATCGTCCTGGTGCCCGAGGCCCACGCCGCAGCGCGCGACGAGGCCGGCAGGCCGGCGACGCTCGCCGAGGTGCTGCATCACTCGGACGACGTGCTGACGCCGGAACTCAACGCCAAGGAGGCGTCGGCGGCCTTCGATCGCACCGAGAGCGAGGCCCTGGCGGTCGTCGACACGCTCGACGACCGGCGGGTGATCGGCATGCTCACCGAGAGCCACACGCTGAAGCGCTATAGCGACGAGCTCGACCGCCAGCGCCGGGCGATGCAGGGCGAGGCGGACTGAGCGTCGGTCGGCCGGCGCTCAGCGCGGGCGGCGACCGACGCTGACGACGTTGCTCGGCCGCGCCTTCCGCTCCGGCAGGATTTCCTCGACCTTTTTGACGATGCTGGCGGCGTCGAGGCCGGCTTCGGCGTACATCTTGTCGGGGCTGTCGTGGTCCTGGTAGGCGTCCGGCAGCGTCATCGTGCGGACCCGAA
>NZ_VRUT01000088.1:0-21592 GCF_008039465.1 Methylobacterium sp. WL120
GCGTGCAGTGCCACGTGACCGCCTACGACGCCAAGACCGGCAAGAAGGTCTGGCGCGGCTACTCGATCGGCCCGGACGACCAGATGCTGGTCGACCCGGAGAAGACCACCCACCTCGGCAAGCCGGTCGGCAAGGATAGCTCGACCAAGACTTGGGAAGGCGACCAGTGGAAGACCGGCGGCGGCTGCACCTGGGGCTGGTTCTCCTACGACCCGAAGCTCGACCTGATGTACTATGGCTCGGGCAACCCCTCGACCTGGAACCCCAAGCAGCGTCCGGGCGACAACCGCTGGTCGATGACGGTGTGGGCGCGTAACCCGGACACGGGCGTGGCCAAGTGGGTCTACCAGATGACCCCGCACGACGAGTGGGACTACGACGGCATCAACGAGATGATCCTCACCGACCAGAAGGTCGGCGGTAAGGACACCCCGCTGCTGACCCACTTCGACCGCAACGGCTTCGGCTACACCCTGAACCGCGCCACCGGCGAACTCCTCGTCGCCGAGAAGTTCGACCCGGTCGTCAACTGGGCCTCCAAAGTCGACATGGACAAGGGGTCGAAGACCTACGGCCGGCCGCTGGTCTTGTCGAAGTACTCCACCGAGCAGAACGGTGAAGATACCAACTCCAAGGGTATCTGCCCGGCGGCCCTCGGCACCAAGGACCAGCAGCCTGCTGCGTTCTCGCCGAAGACCAACTTGTTCTACGTGCCCACCAACCACGTCTGCATGGACTACGAGCCATTCCGGGTGACCTACACCCCGGGCCAGCCCTACGTCGGTGCGACCCTGTCGATGTACCCCGCGCCGAACAGCCATGGCGGCATGGGCAACTTCATCGCCTGGGACGGCGTCGAGGGTAAGATCAAGTGGTCGAACCCCGAGCAGTTCTCGGTCTGGTCGGGTGCTCTCGCCACCGCCGGCGACGTGGTCTTCTACGGCACGCTCGAAGGCTACCTGAAGGCCGTCGACTCCAAGACGGGTAAGGAACTGTACAAGTTCAAGACCCCGTCGGGCATCATCGGCAACGTGATGACCTACCAGCACAAGGGCAAGCAGTACGTCGGCATCCTGTCGGGTGTCGGTGGCTGGGCCGGCATCGGCCTCGCGGCCGGCTTGACCGACCCGAACGCCGGCCTCGGCGCGGTGGGTGGTTACGCCGCCCTCTCGAGCTACACCAACCTCGGTGGCCAGCTCACCGTCTTCGCCCTGCCGAACTAATCGGTCGCACGAAACGGCTTGAAATGAGTGCCGGCGCGGGTTTCCGCGCCGGCATTCTTATGATTAGAATGCCCCTCAAGAAGGCCGCGAAAGGCCGCCTGAGAGCGGCATGACCTTCAGGTCTCAGGGAGATTACAGCGTTGCATTACCTCAGCAAATCCGTCACGCGGCCGTTCCTGGCCGCCCTCGCCCTAGCGTCCGTTTCGATGGTCGCCGTACATGCTGAGGATGCCAAGCCCGCCGATCCCGCCCTCGCCAACTCGCTGAACACCGCCGACAAGTCGGCCGAGCCCGACGACAAGCTCCTGAAGAAGGACGCCGCAGTGAAGGTCGAAGAGGGCAAGTACTTCGACGCCGAAGGTCACCCGACCTTTCACATCACCGATGCCGGCAAGAAGTTCGACTGGTACACCTACTCCGGGTACCGCCGCTATCACGCCGAGTGCCACGTCTGCCACGGCCCGGACGGCATGGGCTCGACCTATGCGCCGGCTCTGAAGGACTCCCTCAAGCACCTCTCCTACGAGGAGTTCATCGGCATCCTCGCCGGCGGCAAGCAGGACGTGAGCTCCTCGGACCAGAAGGTCATGCCGGCTTTCGGCGACAACAAGAACGTCATGTGCTACTCGGACGACCTCTATGTCTACCTGAAGGCCCGCGCCTCCGGCGCCATGGGCCGCGTCCGCCCGGGCGACAAGGAAGACAAGCCCGAGGCCGCCAAGAAGGCCGAGAAGGAGTGCATGGGCGGCTGATGCGCCGCGCACGCACCCATGCCGCCATGGCGCTCGCGCTCCTGCCGTTCCTGGCAGGCGCGCGGGTGGCTGATGCGCAGCATCTCCCCGACCTCGTCACCGCAGACGTCCTTCGCGTCTGTGGCGATCCAGGCAACATGCCGTTCTCCGAACGCAAGGAAGACGGCTTCGAAAACCGCATCGCGGGCATCATCGCCGACGAGCTCAAGGTCAAGGTCCGCTATTACTGGCTGACGCAGGGTCCCGGTTTCGTCCGTAACACCCTCGGCACCGGCCTGTGCGACCTGATCGTGGGGTCGGCCCTCGGTAGCGAGGGCGTGCAGAACACCAACCCGTACTACCGTTCGTCCTACACGCTCCTCGTCAAGAAGGGCGGCCTCGCCGGGGTCACTGGGCTCGACGATCCCAAGCTCAAGGGCAAGCGCATCGGCGTGATCGCCGGGACGCCGCCTGTGAACCGGATGGGCGATCTTGGCCTGATCTCGACCATGAAGGCCTACGCGCCCTACCAGCTCGATCCGTCACGCAAGAACCAGACAGTGGGCGCCGAGATCGTCTCCGACCTCGCGGCCGGACAGATCGACGCCGCCGTACTGTGGGGGCCGTCCGCCGGGTGGCTGGCCAAGCAGAGCGGCACGGCGATGGACGTGATCCCGCTCCTGAAGGAGCCCGACCGGCCACCGATGAGCTACCGCATCGCGATGGCCGTGCGGATCGGCGAGAACGACTGGAAGCGCTCGCTGAACACGATCCTGCGCAAGCGCCGGGCCGACATCGAAAAGGTGCTTCGCGACTTCGACGTGCCCCTACTGGACGAAGAAGAGAACAAGCTTCTCGCGCCCGAAGAGCACTGAGAAGAGGGCCGACGCGTAGTTCGTTACCAAACGGGCGCGAAACGACGAAGGATCGGGCGAAAGCCCGGCCCTTCGTCGTTTCGCGCCAGCGTCAGTTCCGCTGGATGCCGCTTCGGTCGAGCTTGGCCAGCGCCTCCGAGACCGTCTCACCGCCGATGACGAGATCGGGGGCGATCTCGGCCAGCGGCACAAGCACGAAGGCGCGCTCGCGGACGTAGCGGTGCGGCAGGACGAGGCGTTCGTCCGAGACCGCAGCCCCGGCATAGTGCAGCACGTCGATATCGATCACCCGCGGTCCCCAACGGCGCTCACGAATGCGGCCGAGGTCGCGCTCGACGCCGAGGCAGGCATCGAGCAGGGAATGGGGGTCTAGGTCGGCCTCGATCGCGAGCGCACCGTTCAGGAACCAGTCCTGATCGGTCTCGCCCCAGGGCGGGGTCCGGTAGTCGGCCGACCGCGCGACGACCCGGAGGCCAGGCACCCCGGCGAGCCCCTCCACGGCTGCAGCCAAGTGCGCAGCCTTGTCGCCGATGTTGCTGCCGAGGCCGAGATAGGCGCGTGTCATGCCCGCGCCTCTTGCCGGCGGGTGATCACCACCGCCACTCCGTCGAGGACCGCCGGCACCGGCGCGCTCGGCTTGTCGATCCGCACGGTGATCGTGTCGATGGCGGTAAAGCGTTCCAGGATCTCGGCGGCGATGGCTTCGGCCAGGGCTTCGATCAGGTCGAAGCGCCGCTCGGCTGCGATCGCGACCGCGATCGCCGTGAGGTCGGCGTAGCTCACGGTTCGCGTCACGTCGTCGGAGCGGCCGGCGGGACCGAGATCGAGGCCGACGTCGAGCGACAGGTAGAAGCGCTGGCCAAGGCGCGTCTCCTCCGGCAGGACGCCGTGGTGGGCGAAGACTGCGATGCGCTCGACGAGGATGCGGTCGCTCATCGACGGTCTCCCGGGCGCAGCACCGCGTCGACCACGCGCATCGCATCGACATGGGCGGCCACGTCGTGGACCCGGACGATGTCGGCCCCCAGCGTGGCCGCCAAGGCATGCGCCGCGAGCGACCCGTGGAGCCGGTCGGCCGGCGCGGTCTCGCGATCGTGCAGGCGCCCGAGCAGCGACTTTCGCGAGACGCCGACGAGGACGGGGAAGCCGAGCGCGCGGATCTCGGGCAGGTGCCGCAGCGCTTCCAGATGCTGCTCCCAGCTCTTGCCGAAACCGATGCCCGGATCGAGCACGATGTCGCCGTCGGGGATGCCGGCGCGGCGGGCGATGCCGAGCGAGACCTCGAAGAAGCGCAGCATGTCGGCGACGATGTCGAGGCCGGGATCGATCGTCTCGCGGTTGTGCATGATCATCACCGGCGCGCCGTGGTCAGCGGCGACGTGGGCGATGTCGGGCTCGCGCTGCAGGCCCCAGACGTCGTTCACGAGGCGGGCACCGGCTGCGAGCGCGCACTCGGCCGTGGACGCCTTGTAGGTGTCGATCGAGATCGGCACGGAGAGCCGGTTCGCCAACGCCCGGATCGCGGGCAGGACGCGTGCCTGCTCCTCGTCGGCCGGCACCGGGACGTGTCCGGGACGAGTCGACTCGCCACCGATGTCGATCAGCGCGGCACCCTCGGCAGCAAGCGCGTCGGCTTGCCGGCACGCGGCCTGCTCGTCGACGAAGCGGCCGCCATCCGAGAACGAATCGGGCGTGACGTTGAGGATGCCCATCACGAGGGTCCGCCGGCCGAGATCCGGCAGCAGGTCGGCGAGGGCGGCGGGTCGATGGCTCAAGGGGCGTCGCTTCTCAAGGGTCTGCGCGGGCCGCTCCCGCGGGGTCGATGTGGCCGGTTTTTCGAAGCGAAGCAACGGCGCCCGTCGCGCACGAAAAAAGCCGCCCGGAGCGGGGCGGCCTTTCGAACGTTCGCGGCGGACGGCGCCGTCTCAGCCGCGGTAGCAGCGGATCTCGGCCTCGGCCTGGGCGCGGCGGAGGTCGGCGACCTTGTCGTCGAACACCTTCGTCGACTTGAACTCGTTCGAGCGGGCGCCAACGCCCTGGCGCATCGACAGCACCGTGCTCGCCTGCACGTACTTGTCGTAGGGGAGGATCGCGGCGAGCTGATCGACCGAGCAGGTGCAGCGCCGCATCGCCTCGCGGGTCTGGCCGTTGGCAGCCATGCACCCGAACACGTAGTCGACGCGGGCGTCGGTCGGATAGTCGTTCTCGGCCTCTGCCGCGGCGACGGGGATCGCCAGCATCGCCAGCGCGACCCCGGACAGGGCTAAGCCCTCAACCAGCTTTCTGATCATAGCTCAGCCGCTCCTCCAAGAGTTCGCCGCCCTCGGTATTCTTCGATTGCGCCTCGATCGAGATGATCTCGCCGGGCACCTCGGGCGAGGTGACGAAGGTGTAGGTCATGTTGTCCATGCCGCGCATGCGCTGGGCGAGCGCGTCGCCGGCGAAGGGCTTGGTCACCACTTGCCAGGCGTCGACCGTGCGGCCCTTGTAGTCGACCTTGATCGGCGTGACGGTGGCGCCGTCGCGCAGCCCCTTGCGGATTGCGAGCTTGAGGTAGCGCGGGTTGGCCTGCAGCACCCGGGCAAGGTTGGTCAGGTGGTTCTCGAGGAACAGCGGGATCACCGGGTTGCCGGGCATGTCCTCGAACGGGCCGGCCGGGAACCGGTTCGTACCCGAGAACATCTCGACGCCGATGTTACGGCCGTCCCCGCCCTTACCGGGCTCGAGGGTGAGCTTGATCGTGTCGTCGAGGGGCGGCCCGAACGGCCCCTTCGCAATGCCGGAGCGGCGCAGGTAGTCGTAGGTCAGGGTGGTGCCGGCGGCAGCGTTCTTGAGCTGGGGCTGCTCGAACAGCAGGTCGGCCGCGCTCGGGATCGCGCTCGCGTTCGCCTTCTCGGGCGCTGCGGCAGGGGCAACGGGCGCTGCGGCGGGGGCAGGGGGCGCCGCCTCGACGGCCAGCGCCGGAGCGACGGCGAGCAAGGTTGCGGCGATGACGAAACACTTCACGAGAGGGCGTCCTCCTTGTTGGGCGCCGGGATGTTGGCCCCGATCGTCCGGTAGGTGTAGTCGGGCGGGGTCTCCGCCGCCTCCTCGACGGCCAGCGCCCGCACCTTGGCATGTAGCGGCGAGAGCGAGCAGGCCGGGTCGGTTGCCGCCGCATCGCCAGCCAGCGCCAGCGCCTGACAGCGGCAACCGCCCCAATCCTTCTCGCGCCGGTCGCAGGAGCGGCAGGGCTCCTGCATCCAGTCTGTGCCGCGATAGGCAGTGAAGGCCGGCGAGTTCGCCCAGATGTCGCCGAGGGAATGCTCGGTCACGTGCCAAAACTCGAGGTGGCTGATCGTCTCGGCCGCATGGCACGGCAGCACCTTGCCCTGCGGCGTCACGTTGATGAGCTTGCGGCCCCAGCCGCCAGCGCAGGCCTTCGGGTACTTCGCGTAGTAGTCTGGCACGACGAGGTCGATGACGAGCTGGCCCTTCAGCCGCTCGCGCGCCGCCTCCACGATGCGGATCGACTGATCGACCTGAGCCTTATCCGGCATCAGCGCGGCGCGGTTCACGTAGGCCCAGCCGTAATACTGGGTGTGGGCCACCTCGAGCCGCTTGGCGCCGAGCTTCACGGCGAGATCGATGAAGCCCTCGACCTCGTGGATGTTGCCGCGGTGGATCACCGAGTTCAGCGTCAACGGCAGTCCGAGCTCGGTCGCCTTGGCGGCGAACTCCATCTTCTGCGGCTGCGCGTTCTTCAGGCCACCGATCTTCTCGGCGTTGGCCGCGTCCACGCCCTGCACCGAGAGCTGCACGTGATCGAGGCCGACGTCGTAGAGCGCCTGGAGCTTGCCCAGCGCACCGCCGACGCCGGAGGTGATGAGGTTCGAATAGAGCCCGAGCTTGGCGCAGGTCTCGGTGATTTCGACGATGTCGTTGCGCGCGGTCGGCTCGCCGCCGGACAGGTGGACGTGCAGAACGCCGAGGGCCGCGGCCTCTGTCAGCACGCGCTGCCACGTCGCGGTGTCGAGCTCGCGCGAGCGCCGATCGAGGTCGAGCGGGTTCGAGCAATATGGGCAACGCAGCGGGCAGCGATGCGTCAGCTCGGCGAGCAGCCCGACCGGGGCCGGGATCGCCGCCGCGTTCGGGGTGATCGCGTTCATCGCTCCAAGACCCTCTTCGCGGCGAGGTCGTTCAGCATGGCCAGCACGTCGACCTCGATGACGCGCGGGTCGGCGGCGTAGGTCTGGCCAAGCCGGTCGGCGATCGCCGCGACGCTGGTTTGGCCGTCGACGAGGTTGAGGACCGCGACGGCGTTGTCGTCGAGGTCGAAGGTGCGCTCGGGGGCGAGCAGGACGTGCTTGTCGCGGGTCTGGTCGAAGCGCATCCGCACGCCGCGCGGCAGGCGCGGCACGTCGGCGGCCGTGAGCCGGCCGGTCCCCGGCGCCTGGGTCTGCGTCTCGGCGACGAGACCGGCGCCGGGCGTCCAGGCGTCCGGCGGGATCATCCCGGGGGCGACGTAGGCGAAGTACAGCGCGTCGAGCTGCGTCCACAGCACGTTGCACTTGAAGGTCAACGCCGCCATCGCCTGCCGCTGCAACGCGGGGGTGGTGGCGTGGCGCTTGACATAGTCGAGGGCGAAGTCGGCGTCGCGGGGCGCCTGCGTCATGCGCTTCTCGAAATAGGCCAGCGTCTCCTTGGTGATGAAGTCGTAGTTCTTCAGCATGCCCGAGACGCGCTCGGAGATGATGTTCGGCGAGAACATCTCGGTCAGCGACGACGCGATGGCTTCGAGCAGCGAGCGCTCGGAAACGAAGTGGACGTAGGCCTCGACCGAGAACTTGGTGGCCGACAGGATGCCGTCGGTGGACTCGACGTAGTCCCGGCGGAAGCCGACGCCCTCGGCAAGCTTCAGCCAGCGTTCGATGCCGCCGTCGCCAGGCGCGTCGCCGTCGTGGTCGACGATGCGCTGGCGCCAGACGCGGCGGAGCGAGGCGTCGGTCATCCGCGCCAGCACCGCGGCGTCCTTCACCGGGATCATCGCCTGGTAATAGTAGCGGTTCAACGCCCAGGCCCGGACCTGGTCCTTGCTCAGCTTGCCGTCGTGCAGCAGGCGGTGAAACGGATGCAGGTTGTGGTAGCGCCGGGCGCCGATGTCGCGCAGCGCCGCCTCCAGTTCCTCGGGGCTCAGCAGCCGCTCGGAAGTCTCGGATTGGGGGGTCGGGAACACTGCGTTCATGGCGTCACCAAGCGTCCGTTCGGAGGCGTTTCCTGGTCGTCTCGTCGTGCGCCGCGTCTGGCGGCGGCGTCTCGGCGCAATCGAATCGCGCACGTCTCGTCATGAGATAGGTCGCGGCACCGGCAAATGCCAACCGCGCCCGGTCGTCGCCGTCAGAGGCTCAAGGTGAGCCCGTCATGGGCGATCGTCCAACCCTCGGCCTCGACCGCCTCGCGCTCGGGCGAACCTTCGACGAGGACGGGATTGGTGTTGTTGATGTGCACGAAGACGCGCGACCCGATCGCGACGTCCTTGAGGCCGGCGATCGAGCCCCCGTCGCCCCGCATCGGCACGTGCCCCATGCGCCAGCCGGTCTTGGTGCCGACACCGGCGCGGATCATGTCGTCGTCGTGGAGTACCGTGCCGTCGAAGAGCAGCGCGTCGACGCCCGCAATCCGCGCCTTCAGGTCCTCGGTCACGCGGGCGCAGCCGGGGATGTAGGCGAGCCGCCGTCCGTCGGCCTCGATCATCGCGCCGACCGTGGTCTCGGATTCGGCGCCGAGCTCCATGCTGGCATCCTCCAGCCAGAGCGGCACCTTGCCGGGCACCGCGAACAGTGTGACGGCTAAGCCGGGGAGCGGCTCGAAGCGCATGCCCAGGGTGATCGCCTCGCGGGCGACGACGCCCTCGGCCATCACGTCGAAGACGCGGTTGTCCGCGACCGAATCGAGGATGCTGCCGGTGCCGTAGAGGGTGTAGGGTTGGCCTTCGCGGAGCGTCAGCAGGCCGGCGACATGATCGACGTCGCCGTTGGTGAGCAGCACGGCGCGGATCGGCGAATGCCGAAGTCCTTCCCGCGGATGCATCACCGGGTTGTCGAAGAATTGCTGCCGGATGTCCGGCGAGGCGTTCACCAGGAGCCAATCCGTGCCGTCCGCAGACACCGCGATGCTCGACTGGGTCCGCGGCCTGACGCGGTTCGGCTCGGTTCTCGCGAGCTGGCAGTTCGGGCAGCGGCAATTCCACTGGGGAAGGCCGCCGCCAGCAGCCGAGCCAAGGATTACGACGCGCATGGAATGGTCCGATGCAGCCAACAATCCTCAGCTCGGCGCGACACCTCAGTTGAAGGTGTCGATCTCGGCGGACTCGTAGCTCGTGACTTCCATGCCGACGCAGATTTCGGAAACGATCGGGGCAGCCCAGGTCATGGTGTTTCTCCGTCTGATTGCGAGCATCCGGTGCCGAAAAGGTAAACTTAAGGATACCCTAAGACACTGATGGCGCTTTTGTTTTCCAGCGCGGCACGGGTATCCGCAATTCCCGCTCCGGCTTCAAGCACTAAATTGCCGGATGCTCCCAAATTTTTGTGAGGATCCACCCGCCCGAACGTCGCACCGGTCAGTGCCGGTAGTCCGGACCGCGGGAGTCCAGCATGAAGCCGCGTCCGCGCACGGTGACGAGGAGCGGACCACCGTGGCGGACGAAGTCGGCCATCTTCGTGCGCAGGTAGCCGACGTAGACGTCGACCACGTTCAGCGAAAGGCCGCCCTGGCTCGCCCACAGCCGCTCGAAGATGTCGGCGCGGGAGACCGGGCGGTTCACGCTCTCCATCAGCATGGCCAGCAGCTCGGCCTCGCGCGGGGTCAGGCGGGCCGACGCCTCGCCGCAGGTGACCTGCCGGGTGTCGAGGTCGAGGACGAGCTTACCCGCGTTGATCAGCGTGCGAGGCCCCTCCGCCGCCTGACGGCGCATCAGGTGCGTGCGCAGCCGCGCCACCAGCTCGTCGAACACGAAGGGCTTGACGATGTAGTCGTCGGCCCCGAGCGCGAGGCCTTCGGCCCGGTCGCGAATCTCGTCGCGTGCCGAGAGGAACAGGATCGGGCCGGGATAGCCGCCCTCGCGCAAGGAGCGGCACACGTCGTGGCCCGACCCGTCGGGCAGGGTGATGTCGAGCACCACCGCCTCCGGGCTCTCGTCGCGAGCGGCGGCCAGCGCGTCGCCGACGCAGCCGGCGGTGTCGACGGAGAAGCCCTCTGCCTCGAGGCCGCGGGTGAGCAGGCCACGGATGTCGATGTCGTCCTCGACCACGAGGATTCGCGTCATGCCGCGTCGTCCTTCCGAATTTGTCGATCGTCCCGGCTCGCCGTGTCGTCGCCCTCCACGGTGAGGTCGAGAGGCGGGAGGTCCAGCGTGACCCTCGCCCCGCGGCCGTCCTCGCCAGGGCCGAGGCGGATTGTGCCATCATGCTGTTCGATGAGCCAACGCGCCAGGGCCAATCCGATCCCGAAGCCCATCTCCGCCGGGCGGTCGCCGCGCCGAAAGCGCTCGAACAACGTCTGCTCGTGGTTGCCGAAACCCGGCCCGTCGTCGGTGACCGTGATGCGCGCCGGCGCCGCGCCGCCGCCGGACAGGGCGACGACGACCCGGGTGAGCCCTGTGGCGTGGCGCAGCGCGTTGTCGATCAGGCTCTCGACGACCTGGCGCATCCACTCGCGGTCGGCCAGCACTTCGAGGTCTCGCGCACCCGGCTCGAAGGTCAGCGCGACGCGGCGTCGGGCGGCCTCCGATGCGAGGTTGTCGACCGCCTCGGCCAGGACCGGGGCGAGCCCGAGGGCCCGGCGGTCGAGCTCGATCTCGCCCGATTCCGAGCGGGCGACACGCAGGAGATCCTCCACACGCAGCTTCAGCCGCATCGCGCGCTTGCGGATGGTGGCGAAGGCCGGGGCGTGATCGGTGATGCGGGGTCCGGCGCGGGCCGCGAGGTCGCATTCCCCGAGGATGACGGTCAGCGGGGTGCGCAGCTCATGACTCACGTCGGCGAAGAAGCGGCGGCGCGAGCGGTCGACCGCCTCGAGTCGGGCGTTGGCGGCGCGAAGGTCGGCGGTGCGGGCCTCGACCGTGTCCTCCAAGGCCGCGCGGTCGGCGGCAACGCGGCCTTCGCGGCGAGAAAGGCGTGCCGCCATGCGGTTGACGTTGGCGACCAACAGGCCGAGCTCGTCGCGGGTCGCGACGGACAAGCGCGTATCGAGCTTTCCGCCGCCGATGGCGCCGGCGGCCCGGCGCACGGCCTCGATCCGCGCCAAAGTCGGCCGGGTGATGCTCCGCCACAGCAGCACGACGAGCCCGAGCGCGCCGAGCACCGCCAGGGCCGCCGCGATCCGCAGGCGGCGCGACAGCTCGCGGGCCGCATCCGAGCCCAGCACCATGCTGCGGCGCTCGGCCTCGATCAGGAACGAGAGCGGCTGCCCGGTCATCGCGCCGAAGCCGTTGAGCGCACCCTTGATCGAGTTCTGGCGCTTCTCGGAATCGGTCTCGCGGACGATCTGAGACACCTGCCGGTCGAGGATCACCCGGGCCGCGCGCAGCTGCGCCATCGGCCGGCTGCGCAAGGCGTATTGCATCCGGTCCAACGGGTCGTCGCTTCCGGCGACGGATCGCGACAGCGCCTCGTCGACGGTCGTGAGCGCGCGGTCGACGTTGCTCCGCGCGATGCCCATCGCTTCCGGCGCGAGGTCGGGGTTGCCGATGGTCTCGACCGCGGCCATGCCGAATTGGGTCATCCGGCCCGACAGCTCGGCCAGGAGTTCGAGGCGCCCCTGCGCGGCGAGCGTCCGGTCGATCGTCTGCTCGGCGGCGCCGATCGCGGCGAGCACGCCGGCCGCCGCCAGCACGACGACGAGGGCGATCGACCCGAGCAGCAAGGCGAAGCGGACCTTTAGCGAACGCATCGTCCCTTTCCCAATCGATCCTGTTTCCGGCCGCGTCGCGATGGAGCGAACGCCGCCAGCACGGCCTCTTCGGATCAGCTTTTCGGTCGAATCCGTGGGAAAGCCAACTCAGCCGGCGGGGGCGAACCGTCCTCAATCCCGGTTGGCGCCGCCCTCGGCCTCCTCGACCTCGCGGCTCTCCTCGACCTCCGGGGCGACCTGTCCGTAATTGAGCACCGCCACCAGCGTCATGCCGCCGAAGACGTTGCCGACCAACGTCGGCACGAAGAACCGCTCGGCGTACTCGCCCATCGTCGCCGCGCCGGTGACCACGAGGTAGAACGCCTCGACCGATCCCGCGACGATGTGGGCGAGGCCGCAGAGGGAGACCAGCCAGGTCATCAGAAAGATCACGAACGGCGCCGCCGTACCGGTGGCCGGCAGGAACCAGACCATCAAGGCGATCATCCAGCCGGCGAAGATCGCCTTCAGCACGGTGTCCCAGAACGGAAACGCGATGGCCTGGTGGCTGATCTCGGCAAAGGCCGCCTTCACCGACGGCTCGAAGGCGCCGGTATGGGCGAGCACGGTCGCGATCGCCAGGGTCGCCAGGATGTTGCCCGAGAGCACGATCGCCCAGAGGCGCAGCACCCGCCACGCGGTCTTCGCCGAGCGGTCGTGTAGCAGCGGCAGGATCGGCGTGATGGTGTTCTCGGTGAAGAGTTGCTGCCGCCCGAGCACCACCACCAGGAAGCCCACCGCATAGCCCATCGTGGTGAGGAGCTTTGTCCACTCGCCCTCGGGCAGATGGGTCTTCAGCACGCCAGGCACGATCAGCGACAGTGCGATGCTCAAGCCCGCGGCGAAGGCCGAGAGGAACAGCGCCCCGCCGTCGCGGCGCAACTCCTCATTGCCCTCGCGCCGGATCACCTCGTGCAGCACGAAGGCATCCGGGCGGCCGATCTCGGCCACGGCCTCCTTGTGCGCGTCGTGCCGGGCTTCCTTGTCGTCGGGCTTCCGCTCGGCCATCACGCATACGCTCCACGAACCGGAAAAACTGGGACGGGCTGCCGTCAGCCGCGCAGGCGCGCCACCAGCGCCTCGATCTCGGCCCGCGCACGCGCCACCGAGGCGGCATCCTTGCCGCGGGCGACGATGCGGTTGGCGAACCCGTCCTTCGTCATCGAAGGATAGGATCCAATCGATACGTCCGCGTAGGACTTCGCGATCTCAGCGAGGTCGGCGGCGTAGTTGCCCTCGGGCAGGTTGCCGGCCTCGACAGTCTCGGAGAGCATCCGGGCGCCGGTGGGCAGGGTCGGGCCGACCTGGTCGAGCATCGCCTGCATGATCGAGGGCACGCCGGCCATGACGAAGACGTTGCCGATGCGGAAGCCCGGCGCCTTCGAGATCGGGTTGGCGATCAGGTCGGCGCCGTCCGGGATCCGCGCCATGCGCAGTCGGGCTTCGTTCAGGTCCTCGGGCTTGTGCCGCTCCAGCAGCATCGCCTTGGCGCGCGGGTCGACGTCGATGCCGACGCCGAAGGCCTTGGCGACGCAGTCGGCGGTGATGTCGTCGTGGGTCGGGCCGATGCCGCCGGTGGTGAACAGGTAGGTGTGGGCCGCGCGGAGCGCGTTCACCGCGCCGACGATCGCGTCCGGCTCGTCGGGCACGATCCGCACCTCGCGCAGGTCGATGCCGACCGCGGTGAGATAGTCGGCGATCGTGCCGATGTTCTTGTCCTTCGTCCGGCCGGACAGGATCTCGTCGCCGATCACGAGGATTGCGGCGGTCATCGCGGTGGGATCGATTGTCATGGGGCTCGTCGTCCTGGGTTGCATCGCAGATAGCGCGGCGGAGGGCGCGCGACCACTGAGGGTGCCTTCATGCGCGGGCACGTGTCGGCTATGCACTGCGACCGCAACGCAGCCAGGACCCGATGCAGTTTCCCACACCCCTGATCGAAGGCCGCCTGGTGCAGCGCTACAAGCTCTTCCTCGCCGACGTGGACCTGGCCGACGGCACGCGCGTCACCGCGCATTGTGCCAACCCCGGCGCGATGCTGGGCCTGAAGGAAGCCGGGAACCGCGTCCTGCTCTCGCCTGCCAACAGCCCGACCCGGAAGCTCACCTATTCCTGGGAACTGGTGGAGGCGAACTTGCCCGGCGGCCCGCAATGGGTCGGCATCAACACGATGCGCCCGAACGCGCTGGTCGCCGAAGCCTTCGCCGCAGGCGGCCTCGCGCCGCTGTCCGGCTACACGGCGCTGAAGCCAGAGGTCCGCTACGCTGCGGCGAGCCGCGTCGACTTCCTCGCAAGCGGGGGCGGGCTCCCGCCGGCCCACGTGGAGGTGAAGAACTGCCACCTGATGCGGCAGGCGGACCTCGCCGAGTTCCCCGACTGCGTCGCGGCCCGGAGTGCGCGGCACATGCGCGACCTTGCCGAGGTGGTCGCCGGCGGCGGCCGCGCGGTCGTCATCGTCGTGGCGCAGATGCAGGCGGAAGCCTTCGACGTCGCCCGCGACCTCGATCCGGCTTTCGACCGCGCCTTTCGGGACGCGCGGGCAGCCGGAGTGGAGACCTACGCCTACCGCAGCCGGATCGACCCGGAGGGGGTGACGGTCGCCGACGCGATCCCGATCGTCACGCCGGATTAGCGGCGACCCGCTCGAACATCCGGTTCAGCCGGGTGCGGCCGGTCTCGCGGTAGCCGTGGCCTTCCAGGAGCTTCGGCAGGTCGATCTGCCACTGATCGACGCCGTCCTCGATCACAAGCAGCTTCGGCAGCAGGGCCGGGGGCGCCTCGCGAAGGAACGGCTCGAGGATTAGGTCCTCGGCACCCTCCACGTCGAGCTTGATCGCGTCGATGCGGGTCAGGCCCTCGGTGCGCACGAGGTCCATCAGGGTCACCGCCGGCACCTTGATCTGCGCGCTCTCGTTGGTGCCGACGATCTTCAGGCTCGATTCACCGCGGTTGCGCGGGTCGACGAACAGCGTCAGCTCGCCGGCCTTGTCGGCGACGGCGCAGGCCACCGCCTTCACGGTGTGGAACGGGTTCTGAGCGATGTTGTAGGTCAGCCGGTCGAAGATGTCGGGCTGCGGCTCGACCGCGAGGATGCGCGCACGCGGCCCGGCGAAGGCCGCCACGAACAAGGCGTAGGCGCCGATGTTGGCGCCGATGTCGAGGAAGGTGCAGCCCGGCTCCAGGCGCGCCTTCAGCAGGGCGCGCTCCTGCGGGTCGAAGAATTGCGGCGTGAACAGCACCTTCTTCTCGCAATTGTTGTTGTAGGGGTGCAGCCGCATCCGGGCGCCGAGCCGCTCGACGTCGAGGGGCTTGCCGCGCATCAGCGTGATCGCGAGGCGCCGCAGGAACATCGCCATCCGGCGGCCGCGCCAGGAATCGGGCGAGAACCGCACGGTCCGCCGGGCGATCGCCGCGACGAGGCCGGCCGGGGCGTAGGTGCCGTAGGGCTGATGGTCGCTCATGCCCCGGGCTGATGCCAGCCGCGCCGCCGGCCCGCAAGCATCTCGCGCGTTGCCCATCGCTGCGCCGGCTCTTAAGCGAGGCGCGGGACGCGAAAGGCCACGACCATGGACAGCTTCGATTCGGACGGCGTGCGGATCGCCTACATCGACGTGCCGGCCGTCGGCGGGACCGGCGACCCGGTCTTTCTGATCCACGGCTTCGCCTCGAACCACGCGGTCAACTGGGTCAACACGACGTGGGTGCGCACGCTGACCCAGGCCGGCTACCGCGCCATCGCCCTGGACAACCGCGGCCACGGCGAGAGCGAGAAGCTCTACGACCCCGCCCGCTACGGCTCCGAGGACATGGCGGGCGACGCCGTGCGCCTCCTCGACCATCTCGGGATCGCGCGCGCCGACATCATGGGCTACTCGATGGGGGCCCGCATCACCGCGCACCTCGCCCTCGACCACGCGGCGCGCGTCCGCTCGGCGCTGATCGGCGGCCTCGGCCTGCACCTCGTCGAGGGAAAGGGCCTGCCTTCCGGCATCGCCGAGGCGCTCGAGGCGCCCGCGGGCACGAAAGCCGCGAACCCGACCGCTGCCGCCTTCCGCATCTTCGCCGAGCAGACGAAGAGTGACCTGCGCGCGCTCGCCGCCTGCATGCGCGGCTCGCGCCAGACCCTGTCGCGCGCTGAGATCGGGCAGATCGAGGTGCCTGTCCTCGTCAGCGTCGGCACCCTCGACACCGTCGCCGGCTCCGGGCCGGCGCTCGCCGCGCTGATGCCGAACGCGCAGAGCCTCGAGCTCGAAGGGCGCGACCACAGCTCCGCCGTCGGCGCCAAGCCGCACCGCGACGGGGTGCTGGCCTTCCTCGCGGCGCGCCCGTGACGGCGAGGATTGACCAGTTCGGCCGGCTCGACTAGGAACGCCCTCGTCATCGCGGCTCCTCTGAGGGGCCGCTTGGCGTTTTCATACGCACCCGCGAACGGCCGACACGGCCGCTCTGTCGTCCCGAGCCGCAAGGCCGGCGGGAAGAGGAGGGCGCGTTCCTCGAATTCTCGTTTGCGAGAGGACACGCGATATGTCGAAGCGGATTCAGGCCAAGCACAAGCTCGACCGCCGCATGGGCCAGAACATCTGGGGCCGCCCGAAGAGCCCCGTGAACCGCCGCGAATACGGCCCCGGCCAGCACGGCCAGCGCCGCAAGGGCAAGATGAGCGACTTCGGCACGCAGCTGCGCGCCAAGCAAAAGCTCAAGGGCTACTACGGCAACATCACCGAGAAGCAGTTCCGCCGTTACTACGCCGAGGCCATCCGCCTGCGCGGCGACTCGAGCGAGAACCTGATCGGCCTGCTCGAGCGCCGCCTCGACGCCGTGGTGTATCGCTCGAAGTTCGTGGCGACGCCGTTCGCGGCCCGCCAGTTCGTCAACCACGGCCACATCAAGGTCAACGGGCGCCGGGTCAACATCCCGAGCTACCTCGTGAAGCCGGGCGACCTGATCGAGGTCAAGGAAGCCTCGCGTCAGCTCGAGATCGTGGTCGTCGCCTCGCAGCTCCCCGAGCGCGACGTGCCCGACTACATCGAGGTCGATCACCAGAAGATGACCGCGCGCGTCACCCGCGTGCCGGGCCTCACCGAGGTGCCGTACCCGGTGCAGATGGAACCGAACCTCGTGATCGAGTTCTACTCGCGCTGATCGGTTCGACGTTCCATCGTCATATCTATGTGACGTGTCATCGTCGTATCTGTGTGACGTTCCATCGTCATATCCTCGTGACGTTTCATCGTCGTATCTATGGGAAGGGTCGTCCGAAAGGGCGGCCCTTTTCCATGCGTGGTCAGGCGAGGTGGCGCGCGCGGTTTTGCGTTCACGCGACTTTCCACTGCCGCGCGCAACGCTTCCGTCATCCCGGGGCGCCGCAGGCGAGCCCGGGATTACGGGGAGGGTTTGGAAATGGGCCGCCAGGATGGGGCGTCGCCTGTAAACGCCCCGGAATAACCGACGCCCCTTCAGGCCTCGCGCTTCCCCACGGAGCCCGCGCGCTGGATCGCGTCCAGGGTCACGTGGCGCGCCCCCGGCCCGCCGGTGACGACGAGGCGCGTGCAGCCGGCGGCCAGCATCGCCGAGAGGGCATCGCGCAGCGACGCACCGGCCGCGATACTCGGCGCACCCACAGCCTCGCCGGGCTCGGCGGCCTCCGCCACCGTCACCAGCGCGAGACGGCGCAGCGCCCGGTCCTCCCCGACAAAGGATGCCACGAAGGCGTCGGCCGGCGCGGCCAGGAGGGCGCGCGGCGCCTCCGCCTGGACCACGCGGCCGGCCCGCATCAGCACGACGCGGTCGCCCATCAGCATAGCCTCGTCGATGTCGTGGGTGACGATTAGCACGGTCTTGGACAGACGCTTGAGGATCGCGCCGATCTCGGCCTGGAGCCGGCCGCGCGCGACCGGGTCGACGGCGCCGAACGGCTCGTCCATCAGGATCACCGGCGGGTCCGCGGCGAGCGCCCGGGCGACGCCGACGCGCTGGCGCTGGCCGCCGGAGAGCGCGTCCGGGCGGCGGTCGCGATAGGTCGCCGGATCGAGGCCGACGAGATCGAGCATCGCGTCGACGCGGCCGGCGATCCGCGCCTTCGGCCAGCCCAGCAAGCCGGGGACGGTGGCGACGTTCTCGGCGACGCTGCGATGGGGAAACAGGCCAACCCCCTGCAGCACGTAGCCGATGCCGCGGCGCAGGGCGATCGGGTCCGTGGTCGCGACATCGCGCCCACCGAGGGTGATGCGCCCGGCATCCGGGTCGATCAGCCGATTGACCAGCCGCAGCGTCGTCGACTTGCCGCAGCCCGAAGGCCCGATCAGCACGGAGGTGCTGCCCTCGGGGATCGTCAGGTCGAGCCGGTCGACGGCGGGGCCGGGCGCCCCGGGGAAGTGCTTGGAGACGCCCTCGAAGCGGATCACGGCCGGTGCGACGCCTCGGCGCGCCGCTCAGCAGCCCTTGCAGATCGAGGACATCGAGGCGCGGGTGCGCGTGTCCCAGGCCTTGTCGCGGGCGGCGGACGCCTTCTGCGCCTTGAGCATCTCGGCCTGATTCGCCGCCTTCATCGCCGACTCCTTGCGGGCCTCGCTCGTGGGCTGGGCGCCGGCGGGCCGAGGCACGGTCGCACCGGTTGCGGCCTTCTCGGCGAACGCGGGGGCGGTCGCGAGGGCGGGGATCAGCAGGAAGAAGGCGAGGCGGCGGATCATGGTCGTCTCCGGGGGCGTCGCGCGTGCAGGCTCAGACCCGGGCACGACGTCGATGGCGTCATCCTAGCGTGCGCTCGGTCAAAAACTATGGCACGCCCGCCACCGATGCCGGCCGATCGCGCCGAGGATCCGAGGGAGCGTCGTTTGCCCGCAGCGCGACAGGACGGCGGGGCGCCGCGCAACCGAAGGGAGCAGGTCGCGGCCGCGCTCGCACGCCTCGCCCGGCGCCTGCCGGAGTTCGAGGCCGAGGCGGTCGTCGACTCGGCGCTCGCCAGCCAGGGCCTGCGCGGGGCGGCGCCCGAGACGGCGGCGCGGCTCGCCCTCGTCGCCTACGCCCGCCACGTCTTCACCGATTACGACGACCTCCTCGCCGAGGGCTACGATCGTGACAGCGCCCGCCACTTCGTCCTCGACGCGTTGAACGCGGTGCTGGCCGGCTGGGGCGCGGCGCCGATCCCGGAGGCGGAAGCCTCCGACGAGGCCGACACGCCCTGAGGCGACGCGATCGGCGCCGCGGGTCGTTGCCGGGGGGCGCCCCGAGCGGATACACGGGGCGGGCGGGTTCGCGCGGGAACGGAAGCGTCGATCGTCACCATGAACGTGCTGGGCATCGAAACCACCTGCGACGAGACCGCCGCCGCGATCGTCGCGCCGGGCGAGGACGGGCGCGGCGTCATCCGCTCGAACGAGGTGCTGAGCCAGATCGCCGAGCACGCGGCCTATGGCGGCGTGGTGCCCGAGATCGCCGCCCGCGCCCACGTCGAGGTGCTGGATCGGCTGATCGCCCGCGCCCTGGACCGCGCCGGCATGGCCCTCAAGGACGTGGACGGCATCGCGGTCGCGGCCGGCCCCGGCCTGATCGGCGGGGTGCTGGTCGGCCTCGTCACCGCCAAGACCCTGGCGCTCGTCGCGCGCAAGCCGCTCCTGGCCGTCAACCACCTCGAGGCGCACGCGCTCACCGCGCGGCTGACCGACGGCCTCGCCTTCCCCTACCTGCTGCTGCTCGCCTCGGGCGGCCACACCCAGCTCGTCGCGGTGAAGGGCGTCGGCGACTACGTCCGCCTCGGCGGCACCATCGACGACGCGATCGGCGAAGCCTTCGACAAGGTCGCCAAGCTCCTCGGGCTGGCCTATCCCGGCGGCCCCGAGGTCGAGCGCATGGCGGAAGCCGGCGACCCGGAGCGCTTCGCCCTGCCGCGGCCGATGCTCGGGCGCCGCGACGCGAACTTCTCCCTGTCCGGCCTCAAGACCGCCCTCCGGATAGAGGCCGAGCGCACGGCGCCGCTCGCCGAGCGGGACGTCGCCGACCTCTGCGCCGGCTTCCAGGCCGCGGTGGTCGACGTGGTGGTCGACCGCGTCCGCGTGGCGTTACGCACCTTCTCCGGCGTCGCCGGGCACCCGACCGCCCTGGTGGCCGCCGGCGGCGTCTCGGCCAACGGCGCGATCCGTAGGGCGCTGGCGGCGCTGGCGGGGGAGGCGGGCCTCGCCTTCGTCGCCCCGCCGCTGGCGCTCTGCGGCGACAACGGCGCGATGATCGCCTGGGCCGGGATCGAGCGTTTGCGGCTCGGCATGACCGACGACATCACCGCGCCGGCCCGCGCCCGCTGGCCCTTCGCCGAAGCCCCTCCGGCCGAAGCACCCCGCGCCGAGGCGACCGCCGGATGAGCGGAGCCGCCCGCCACGTCCTCGCCCGCGGAAATTTTCGCGATCTGAGGTCGCCTGCGCCCGAGCCGGACGCCGCGCCTCCCGTGGGCGAGCCGCAGGCGCGCTGGCGCGACCTCGTCGACCGCCTGCTGCCGCAGGCCGCGCCCGCGCATCCGGATTGGCCCGTCGTCGACGACCACTGCTTCGCGCGCATCCTCCTCGACAACGCCTGCAACGGCCCCTGGCGCGAGAGCGTGGCCGCGCCGGCCTGGGCCAACATGCCGCCCGATCGGCTCGCGGTGGCGATCGACCTCGGCAACGCCGTGCTATCGGGGCGCGCCGACCTCGCCCTGCTCAACCGCCGCTCGCTGCAATGGCGCGGCAAGCGCCGCCCGCCCGAGGCCCCCGCGACCCTGGAGACGGCGTCGTTGCGCCTGCGCCGCTGGCGCCGCGCGGACGACGCGCCCTTCGCGCGGCTGAACGCCGACCCGGAGGTGATGCGCCACTTCCCGAAGTTGAAGTCGGCCGGCGAGAGCCTGACCGAGGCCCGCGCCCTCGACCGGCGCTTCGAAGCCGACGGCTTCGGCCCCTGGGCCGTCGAGGAGCCGGGCGGGCCGTTCCTCGGCTTCGTCGGCGCGATGCGGTTGATGCGCGCGATGCCGTTCGCGGGCGGCGAGCGCCCGGGCAGCCTCATCGAGATCGGCTGGCGCCTCAGCCCCGAGGCCTGGGGCCGCGGCATCGCCACCCGCGCCGCGCGCCTGGCCCTCGCGGACCTGTTCGGCCGTTGCGGGCTCCCAGGCGTGGTGGCGTTCACAGCCCTCGGCAACACGCCGTCGCGGCGGGTGATGGAGCGGCTTGGGATGGTGCAGGCGGAGGATTTCGACCATCCCGCGGTTCCCGCCGACGGCCCCTTGCGCCGGCACGTCCTCTACCGCCTCGCCGCGGCGGATTTTGCCGGAGAGCCCGCATGACCGGCGAGAAGGCGCGACCCGTCGCGGTGGTCGGCGGCGGCGCCTGGGGCACGGCGCTGGCGAACGCCGCAGCGGCAGCGGGCCGGCCGGTCACCCTGTGGCTGCGCGACGCCGAAACCGCCGCCGCACTCGAAGCGTCGCGCGAGAACGCGCGCTACCTGCCGGGCGTCAAGCTGCATCCCCGCATCCGCGCGACGGCCGAGGCCGGCGACCTCGCCAGCGCGGACGCGGTGCTGATGGTGACGCCGGCGCAGACCTCGCGCGCGGTGCTCGCGCAGCTCGCCCCCGCCTTCGCGCCGGGCGCGCCGGTGGTCCTGTGCTCGAAGGGGATCGAGCGCACGACCGGCGCGTTCATGAGCGCGGTGGCGGCCGAGGTGCTGCCGGCGGGCGCGCCGGTCGCGGTCCTGTCCGGCCCGAGCTTCGCGGTGGACGTCGCCCGCAACCTGCCGACGGCGGTGACGCTGGCCGCCGCGGATGCCGGGCTCGCCGCGAGCCTCGCCCGCCTGCTGTCCGGCCCGGCCCTGCGGC
>NZ_VRUT01000089.1:0-21454 GCF_008039465.1 Methylobacterium sp. WL120
CCGCCCCCGTCGGCCTGCGCCTCGTCGGCGGGCGGCTGGCGCAGGCCGACGGGGGCGGCGTGCCGCTCGGCGAGGCGGTCGCCCGCCTCGACTCCGCCGGCATCGAGACCCTCGCCGAGTTCGTCCCCGAGGACGGCAGCGCCAAGAGCCTCGAGGCCCTGCGCGCCGGGCACATCAACCTCGCCAGCGGCGGCGACCACCTGTCCTGGGCCTTCGGCGCGCAGTTCGCCGAGGTGCGCGTCCACGCCGAAACCGGGGAGATCCGCGTGCCGCGCCTGCTCGGGGCGTTCGCGGCCGGGCGCATCCTCAACCCGCTCACCGCCCGCAGCCAGCTCGCTGGCGGCATGATCTGGGGCCTCGGCTCGGCGCTGCTGGAGGAGACGGTCCTCGACCGCGGCCATTACCGCAACGCGGACCTCGCCGAATACCTCGTCGCCACCGCGGCCGACACGCCCGAGATCGAGGTCCTGTTCGTCCCCGACCCGGACGCAAAGGTGAATCCGCTCGGCCTGAAGGGACTGGGAGAACTCGGCATCATCGGCGTCAACGCGGCCATCGCCAACGCGGTCTACCACGCCACCGGCCAGCGCCACCGCCGCCTGCCGGTCCGGATCGAGAGCGTGGCGTAAGCGGCTCACGACCGCTTCCCTCGCCTGCGGCCGCTCCCCCTTCGCCTGCCACCCGCTTGCGTTGCCGGTGGCCGCAACCGTAAGCCTCCGCCGGGCAGCAGGGACGGTGGGCGGCGTGACGGCACTCGCATTCGGGACGAACCGGTGATCCGCGCGATCCTCTCCGTCGGCGGCTGGACGCTGGTGTCGCGGGTCACGGGGTTCGCCCGCGACGTGGTGATGGCCGCGGTGATGGGGGCCGGGCCGATGGCCGACGCCTTCGTCGTCGCCTTCCGCCTGCCGAACCATTTCCGCGCGATCTTCGGCGAGGGCGCCTTCAACACCGCCTTCGTGCCGGCCTATGCCGGGTTGTCGGAGGCCGGGGCGGACGGCGCGGCGCAGCGCTTCGCCGACCGGATCTTCACGCTGATGCTGGCCGTGCAGGTCGTGCTGCTGGCGGTGGCGATCCCCGCGATGCCGTGGGTGGTGCGGGCGCTGGCGCCGGGCTTCGCCGAGGACCCGCAGCGCTTCGAGCTCGCGGTGGCGCTGACGCGGATCACCTTCCCCTATCTGCTGTTCATGACCCTGGTGACGCTGCTCTCCGGCGTGCTGAACGCCCAGCGCCGCTTCGCGGTGGCGGCCGGCGCCCCGGTGCTCTTGAACCTCGCCATGTTGGCGGCGCTCAGCCTGGCCTTCCTGTTCCCCAACGCGGCGCACGCGGCCGCCTGGGGTGTCGCGGTCTCGGGCGTGCTCCAGTTCGGACTGCTGTGGTGGGGCTGCCGGCGGGCGGGCGTCGCGCCGCGGCTCAGCCGCCCCAGCTTGCGCGATCCGGCGATGCGCCGGTTCTTCGCCGTGCTCGGGCCGGCGGTGGTGGGCGCGGCCGGGTTCCAGATCGCGACGTTTGCCGACACCATCATCGCGAGCTTCCTGCCCACCGGCGCGGTCTCGGCATTGTACTACGCCGACCGGCTCTACCAGCTGCCCTTCGGCGTCATCGCCATCGCCGCCGGCACGGTGCTGCTGCCGGAGATGAGTCGGCGGATCGCGGCCGGGGACGTGTCCGGCGCGCATGCCGCGCAGAACCGTGCCGCCGGGTTCTCGCTCGCGCTCTCCGCCCCGTTCACGGTGGCCTTCCTGACCCTGCCCGGCCTGACCATGGCCGCCCTGTTCCAGCGCGGCGCGTTCTCCGCGGACGACGCCGCCCGCGCGGCGTCCGTGCTCGCCGCCTACGGGCTGGCGCTGCCGGCCGTCGTGCTGGTACGCTCGGCCGTGGCGAGCTTCTACAGCCGGCAGGATACGAAGACGCCGCTCTGGGCCTCGCTCACGGCGATTGCCGTCAACGTCGTGCTGAAGCTCTGGCTCACCGGCCCCTACGGCGTCGTCGGTCTCGCGCTCGCCACCGCGATCAGCCAGTGGGTCAACCTGCTGATCCTCGTCGCCCTCGCCTGGCGCCGCGGCTGGACCGCGCCGAGCCGGACGCTGGGCCTCACCATCCTCGGCGTAGCGCTCAGCTGCGCCGCCCTCGCGCTGGTGGCGGTCTACGGGCTGCCGGTGGTGGAATCCCTCGTGCCCGCCCTGCCGCGCGGCCGCGAGGTCGCGGTGCTGGCGCTGCTCGGCGTCGCGGGCGCGGCCGTCTACGGCGGGCTGCTCGCCGGCCTGCTCCACCTGTTCGGGCTGCGCCTGCGGCGGGCTTGAGCGGTTCGGCCTCTCCCTCCCCCCTTTCAGCGGGGAGGGGAACGCGTCGCGCGTGTGCGCCCCCTACTCGTCCGGGTGCACCGCGGGCGAGAGGTCGATCGGCAGGCGCGGACCCTTCAGCTCGGAATCGCTCGGCAGCGCGCGCGCATCCCAGCCGCCGCCGAGCGCCCGGATCAGGCTCACGGCGGTGGTGAAGCGCGAGAGCCGCACCTGCAGCGCGGCGACCTCGTTGTTGAGCTGCAGCGCCTGGGCGGTGACCACGGTGGTGAAGTTCTGGGTGCCGGCGCGGTACTCGTTCAGGGTGATCTCGACGGCGCGGCGGGCGAGCGTCACCGCCTCGTCCTGCGCCACCTGCTGGCGGGCGAGGATGCGGATGCCGACGAGGCCGTTCTCCACGTCGGCGAAGGCGGCGAGCACGGTCTGGCGGTAGTTCGCCACCGAAGCGTCGTAGCCGGCCCGCGAGGCGGTGATCGCCGCCGAGCGCGCGCCGCCGTCGAACAGCACCTCGCTGCCGGCCGCCGTCACCGCCCAGACCTGGTTGGCCGCCGACAGGAGGCCGGTACGGGTGAGCCCCGAAATGCCGCCCGACGCCGACAGCGTCACGCTCGGGTAGAGGGCGGCCACGGCGACGCCGATCTGCTCGCTCTGCGCCTGCACGGCGCGCTCGGCCTGGGCCACGTCCGGGCGGCGCTCCAGGAGGGATGCGGGGATGCCGACCGGCACCGCCGGCGGCACGAGGGCCAGCGGCGCCACCGCCAGCGACAGCTCCGAGGGCGGGCGGCCGATCAGCGTCGCGATCGCGTTCTCGAACTGGGCGCGGGTGAGCGTCGCTGCGATCGCCGCCGCCTGGGTGGTCTGCACCTGCGTCTGCGCGGTGATCACGTCCGAGCGCGCGGCGACGCCGGCATTGTATTGGTTCTCGGTGATCGCCACCGTGCGCTTGAAGTTCTCAACGTTGGCGTTGAGCACCCGCACCAGCGAGTCGGCGTAGCGCAGCGACAGGTAGTTGTTCGCGACCTCGGCCTGGATCGTCAGGCGGGTCAGCGCCAGCGTCGCGGCGTCGGCCTGGGCCAGCGCCGCCTCGGTCTCGATGGTCCGGCGGATGCGGCCGAACAGGTCGAGCTCCCAGCTCGCCTGTCCCTGGATCGAGACGGAGGTGCGCTCGGTGCCGACCGTGCGCGAGCGGGTGATGCTCGGGGCGCCGACGACCGTCGGGTAGAGCGCCGCCTGGGCCGACTCGACCAGCGCCCGCGCCTGCCGGAAGTTCGCCACGGATTGGCGTAAGGACTGGTTGTCGACGTCGACGAGGCGGATCAGCCGGTCGAGGGTCGGATCGCGAAAGACCCGCCACCAGTCGCCGCGCTCGGCCCCGTCGTTGGGCGCCGCCGCGCGCCAGTTCTTGCGCGATGCGACGAAGCCGGCCGAATCCTCGCGGGTGCCGCCCTGCTTGAACGCCAGCGGCGTCTCGACCGAGGGGCGCGAATAGTCCGGGCCGACGACGCAGGCGGACAGCGCCGTGGTGAGGGCGAGGAGGCTGGCCGCCCTCAGGAGGTGACGCATCGTTGGGTGCGCATCCCCTCGCCCCGCCTGCGGGGAGAGGGCCGCCTGCACCTTGGCGTGCAGGCGGCGAGCGGAAGCGACGGTGAGGGGGCCGGGAAGGACGAGGCTCTTCCATCGAAGCCCCCTCACCCTCGGCTGCCGCCTCGCCGCGCCGACGACGGGGTCGTCGCAGCCCTCTCCCCGCGCGCGGGGAGAGGGGGGTGCGCACGCCCCGTCCTGCATCGCCGGAAACCGCATCATTCCCCCGCCGGCACGGCCGCGGCTCCGCCACGGCGGCGGGCGTTCACCCGGTGCCGGAGGCGGTCGAGGCAGAGGTAGACGACGGGGGTGGTGTAGAGGGTCAGGATCTGGCTCACGATCAGGCCGCCGGCGATGGCGATGCCGAGCGGGCGGCGGAGCTCGGAGCCCTCGCCGCCGCCGAAGATCAGCGGCGCCGCGCCGAGCAGCGCCGCCAGCGTTGTCATCATGATCGGGCGGAAGCGCAAGAGGCAGGCCTCGAAGATCGCCTCGCGCGGCGCCGCGCCCCGCGTCCGCTCCGCGTCGAGGGCGAAGTCGATCATCATGATGGCGTTCTTCTTGACGATGCCGATCAGCAGGAACACCGCGATCAGGGCGACGATCGTGAACTCGGTGCCGGTCACCAGCAGGGCGAGCAGCGCGCCGATGCCCGCCGAGGGCAGCGTCGAGAGAATCGTGATCGGGTGCACGAAGCTCTCGTAGAGGATGCCGAGGATCGCGTAGACCGCCAGGATCGCGGCCAGGATCAGCAGCGGCTGGCGCGAGGCCGAGGCGATGTAGTTCTTGGCAGCGCCCGCATATTCGCCGTGGATGGTGGCCGGCAGGCGCAACTCCGACATCGCCTTGTCGATCGCGGCGGTGGCGTCCGACAGGCTCTTGCCCGGCGCCAGGTTGAACGAGATCGTCGTCGCCACGAACAGGCCCTGGTGGCTGACCTGCACCGGGGCGTTGCCGGTCTCCACCCGCGTGAAGGCCGAGAGCGGCACCATCGTCTCGACCGACGACGAGACCGGCGCGCTCGAAGACGCGCTGCCCTTCGAGGCGGCGATGGCGTTGGCGGCCGCGTTCCGGGCGGAATCGGAGGCGACCGCGGCGGCGTTGGTGCTGGCGTCGGCCGCGGCCGTCGTGGAGGGGACCGCGCTGGCGGGCGCCGCCGCCACCGTGCCGGCGACCGCGTTGGTGGTGGCCGAGCCCCGCGCCTTGCCGCCCGAGGTCGAGACGTAGAGCTGCTTGAGGGTCTCGGGGTTCTCCAGGTAGCGCGGCGCGATCTCCATCACGACGTGGTACTGGTTCAGCGGGTTGTAGATCGTCGAGACCTGGCGCTGGCCGAAGGCGTCGTAGAGGGTGTTGTCGATCTTGTCGGGCGTGATGCCGTAGCGGAAGGCGGTGGCGCGATCGATCACCAGCCGGCTCTCCAGCCCACCCTCCTGCTGGTCGGAGGTGACGTCGGCAAACGTCGGGTCCTTCTGCAGCGCCTGCACCAGCTTCGGGGCCGCCGCGTAGAGTTCGGCCGCGCTGTCGCCCTGCAGGGTGTATTGATACTGGGCGAAGCTCTGGCGCCCGCCCATCTGCAGGTCCTGGCGCGGGAAGACGTAGAGCCGCGCACCGGCCACCTGCGACAGCTTCGGGCGCAGACGGTTGGCGACCTCGCTGATCGAGACCCGCTCGCCCGCGGGCTTCAGGCCGACGAAGACGTTGGCCGAGTTGGTGCCGCGCCCGCCGGTGAAGCCGACGACGCTGTCCACCGCCGGGTCCGCCTGCACGATGGCGGCGGCTTCCTTGAGCTTCTTCTCCATCGACTGGAACGAGATGCGCTGGTCGGCCTGGATGCCGCCCATCATCTGGCCGGTGTCCTGCTCGGGGAAGAAGCCCTTCGGCACGATGACGTAGAGGTAGACGTTGAGCCCGATCGTGGCGGCGAGCACGAGCAGCACCAGGCGCGGATGCGCCAGCGCGACGCGCAACGTGCGCTCGTAGGCGTTGAGCGTCCCGGTGAAGGCGCCCTCCAGGCCGCGGATCAGGATGTTGGGGCGCTTGCCCGAACGATGGGTCTCGGGGCGCAGGAAGCGCGCGCACATCATCGGCGTGGTGGTCAGCGAGAGCACCAGCGAGATCAGGATCGCCAGCGACAGGGTCACGGCGAATTCCTGGAAGATCCGCCCGACCAGGCCCCCCATCAGCAGGATCGGCAGGAACACCGCGATGAGCGACAGGCTCATCGAGATCACGGTGAAACCGACCTCGCGGGCGCCGACCAAAGCCGCCTCGATGCGCGACTTGCCCATCTCGATGTGGCGCTGGACGTTCTCGAGCACGACGATGGCGTCGTCCACGACGAAGCCGGTGCCGATGATCAGCGCCATCAGCGACAGGATGTTGAGCGAGTAGCCCAGCAGGTACATCACCGAGAAGGTGCCGACGATCGAGATCGGCACCGCCACCGCCGGGATCAGCGTGGCACGCCCCGAGCGCAGGAACGCGAACACCACCAGGATGACGAGGCCGACGGCGATCAGCAGCGTCTCCTCGGTGGCGGCGAGCGACGCCCGGATCGTGGCGCTGCGGTCGCCGGTGAGCTTCACGTCGATGCCGCCCGGCAGCGCCGAGACGATCTGCGGCAGCGCCGCCTTCACCCCGTTGATGGTCTCGACGACGTTCGAGCCCGGCTGCTTGTAGACGAACAGCAGCACGCCCTGGCGCCCGTTGACCACGCCGAGGTTGCGCCGGTCCTCGACCGAGTCGATCACCTCGCCGACATCCGTGAGCTTCACCGCAGCGCCGTTGCGGTAGGCCACGACGAGGTCGCGGTAATCGGACGCCTTGCGGCCCTGGTCGTTGGCGTAGAGCTGGTAGCGGCGGTCGCCCGCCTCGATCGCGCCTTTGGGCGAGTTGGCGTTGGCCGAGGCCAGCCCCGCGCGGATGCCCTCCAGGCCGATGCCGTAGTGGAACAGGGCGGTCGGATCGAGCTCGACGCGCACCGCCGGCAGCGATGAGCCGCCGATGTCGACGTTGCCGACGCCCGGCAGCTGCGACAGCTTCTGCTGCACCACCGTGGCGCCCGCATCGTAGAGCTGGCCCGGCGTCAGCGTGTCCGAGGTCATGCCGAGGATGACGATCGGCGAGTCGGCCGGGTTGAACTTGCGGTAGGTCGGGTTCTGGCGGAGCGCCGTCGGCAGGTCGGCCCGCGCGGCGTTGATCGCCGCCTGCACGTCGCGCGCCGCCCCGTCGATGTCGCGACTGAGGCCGAACAGCAGCACGATCCGCACGCTCCCGGTGGAGCTCGTCGAGGACATCTCGTTGACGTCTGCGATGGCGCCCAGCCGCCGCTCCAGGGGGGCGGCGACGGTCACCGCCATGGTTTCGGGGCTCGCGCCGGGCATCTGCGCCTGGACGAGGATCACCGGAAAATCCACCTGCGGCAGCGGCGCCACCGGCAGCTTCAGGAACGCGAAGATCCCGGCCAGCAGCACGCCGACCGTCAGCAGCGTCGTCGCGACGGGGCGCCGGATGAAGGGCTCGGAGATGTTCATGGGCGGAGGCCCGCGCGGCGTGCGCCGCGGTCCCCCTCTCCCCGCGTGCGGGGAGAGGCCCGCATGCACCTTGTCGTGCATGCGGGGAGCGCAGGCGAAGCCGAAGCGAAGGTGAGGGGGCGTTCACGGACGAAGCTCATCCCGCGAAGCCCCCTCACCTTCGGCTGCCGCCTCGCTTTGCCGACGACAAGGTCGGCAAAGCCCTCTCCCCGCACGCGGGGAGAGGGGATGCGTCGAACCCTTGCGATATCCCTCACGGCAGCGCCTCGCCCGCCGGGAGGTCCGGCTCGGGCTCGCGGCGGCCGGTGATGCGGCGTTCCAGGCGGTCGAAGAACAGGTAGATCACCGGCGTCGTGAACAGCGTCAGCACCTGGCTGACGATGAGCCCGCCGGCGATGACGATGCCGAGCGGCTGGCGCAGCTCCGAGCCGACGCCGGTGCCGGCGATCAGCGGGATCGCCGCGAACAGGGCGGCGAGCGTCGTCATCAGGATCGGGCGGAAGCGCAGCAGGCAGGCCTCGTAGATCGCGTCGCGCGGGGCCATGCCCTCCTCGCGCTCGGCCTGGAGCGCGAAGTCGATCATCATGATCGCGTTCTTCTTCACGATGCCGATCAGGAGCACGATGCCGATGATCGCGATGATGTCGAGGGAGAGCCCGAAGATCATCAACCCGAGGAGCGCGCCGATCCCCGCCGAGGGCAGCGTCGAGAGGATGGTGATCGGGTGGATGAAGCTCTCGTAGAGCACGCCGAGCACGATGTAGACGGTGACGATCGCCGCCATCACCAGGAACAGCTCGTTGCCGAGCGCCGACTGGAAGGCGAAGACCGACCCCTGCGGCACCACGCGAAAGCTCGGCGGCAGGTCGATGCTTTTTCGCGCCTCCTCCACCGCGTCGACGGCCTGGCCGAGCGCCGCGCCCGGCGCGAGGTTGAACGACACGGTGGTGGCCGGGAACTGGCCGAGATGGGAGATCAGCAGCGGCGCCCGGCGCTCGCTGATCCGGGCGACCGCCGAGAGCGGCACCTGCCCGCTGGTCGAAGTGGAGGAGGGCAGGTAGATCGCGTCGAGGCTGGCGATGGTCCTGTGCAGGTCCGGGTCGGCCTCCAGGATCACCCGGTACTGGTTCGACTGGGTGAAGATCGTCGAGATGATGCGCTGGCCGAAGGCGTCGTAGAGCGCGTTGTCGATGGTGGCGGGCGTGATGCCGTAGCGCCCCGCCGTCGGGCGGTCGATCGTCACGTAGGCCGCCAGCCCCTGGCCCTGGTGGTCGCTGGCCACGTCCGCCACTACCGGCGACTTCGACAGCGCGTCGGTGAAGCGCGGCACCCAGGTCTCGAAATCCTCGAGGTTCGGGGTCTCCAGGATCACCTGGTACTGCGTCGCCGAGACGGCGGTGTCGATCGTCAGGTCCTGCACCGGCTGCATGTAGAGGCGCAGGCCCGCGACATCCGCGGTGGCCGCCTGGATGCGGCGGATGATGGCGCCGGCCCGCTCGGTCCGCTCGGCCTGCGGCTTCAGGTTGATCAGGAACCTCCCTGAATTCAGCGTCACGTTCTGGCCGTCGACGCCGATGAACGAGGACAGGTTGGCGACGTCCGGGTCCTTGAGGATCAGGCTCGCGATGCGTTGCTGCCGCTCGGCCATGGCCGCGTAGGAGAGGGTCTGGTCGCCTTGCGTGATCCCCTGGATCACGCCGGTGTCCTGCACCGGGAAGAACCCCTTGGGGATCGTCACGAACAGGAACGCGGTGAGCGCGACGGTCGCGAGGGTGACGAGCAGCGTCACGCCCTGGTGGTCGAGCACCACCCGCAGCGCCCGGCCGTAGGCCGCGATGGTGCCTTCGGTGGCGCGCCGGCCCATCCGCCCGAGGACGCCCTCGCGGCGGCGGCTCTCGGCGTGCGGCACGTGCTTCAGCAGGCGCGCGCACAGCATCGGCACCAGCGTCAGCGACACCACCGCCGAGATGATGATGGTGGCAGCCAGCGTGATCGCGAATTCGTGGAACAGGCGCCCGACCACGTCGCCCATGAACAGCAGCGGGATCAGCACCGCGATCAGCGAGACGGTGAGCGAGATGATGGTGAAACCGATCTCGCGGCTGCCCTTGAGCGCGGCCTCGAGCGGCGAATCTCCGTCCTCGACGTGGCGGGCGATGTTCTCGATCACCACGATGGCGTCGTCGACGACGAAGCCGGTGGCGATGGTGAGCGCCATCAGCGACAGGTTGTCGAGGGAGAAGCCGTAGAGGTCCATCACCGAGAGCGCGCCGATCAGCGACAGCGGCACCGACAGGCTCGGGATCAGTGTCGCCGACAGGCTGCGCAGGAACAGGAAGATCACCAGCACCACGAGGGCGATGGCGAGGCCGAGCTCGAACTGCACGTCCTCGACGGACGCCCGGATCGTCACCGTGCGGTCGGTGAGGAGGCTGACCTGGATCGCGCCCGGCAGGGTGCCCTGGAGCTGCGGTAGCAGCGCCTTGATCTTGTCGACCGTCGCGATGACGTTGGCGCCGGGCTGGCGCTGGATGTTGAGGATGATCGCCGGCGTCTCGTCGGCCCAGGCGCCGAGCTTGGTGTTTTCCGGCCCCTGCACCACGTCGGCCACGTCCGACATCTTCACCGGCGCGCCGTTCTTGTAGGCGATGATCGCGTCGTCGTAGGCCTTCGGGTCCTGGATCTGGTCGTTGGCGTTGATCGCGTAGGACTGCTTCGGGCCGTCGATGGTGCCCTTCGGCGTGTTGACGTTGAGGTTGGTGATGGTGGTGCGCAGGTCGTCGATGTTCAGGCCGTAGGCCGCGAGCGCCCGCGCGTTGAACCGCACCCGCACCGCCGGCCGCTGGCCGCCGGAGATGCTCACCAGGCCGACGCCGGCCACTTGGCTGATCTTCTGGGCGAGCCGCGTCTCGGCGAGGTCCCGCACCTGCGTCAGCGGCAGGGTCTTGGAGGTGAGCGCCAGCGTGATCACCGGCGCGTCGGCCGGGTTGACCTTGGCGTAGATCGGCGGCGCCGGAAGGTCGGACGGCAGCAGGTTGCCGGCGGCGTTGATCGCCGCCTGGACCTGCTGCTCGGCGATGTCGAGCGGCAGGTCCAGGTTGAACTGCAAGGTCACGACCGAGGCGCCGGCCGAAGACTGCGAAGTCATCTGGTTGAGGTTGGCCAGCTGTCCGAACTGCCGCTCCAGCGGCGCGGTGACGGCCGAGGTCATCACCTCGGGGCTGGCGCCGGGATAGAACGTCTGCACCTGGATCGTCGGGTAGTCGACCGACGGCAGCGCCGAGACCGGCAGGTTCAGGTACGACACCCCGCCCACGATCAGGATCGCCAGCATCAGCAGCGTGGTCGCGACCGGGCGGAGGATGAAGAGGCGGGAGGGGTTCATACCGGCCGCGCACTCTCGGACAGGCGGAGGCGATCACTGCGGCGGCCCGTGCGCGTCCCCTTGCCCCGCGTGCGGGGAGAGGGCGACAACGACCCCGTCGTCGTCGCAGCGAGGCGGCAGCCGACGGTGAGGGGGCGGGCCCGGAGGAAACTCCCCCTCACCGTCGCTTCGGCTGCGCCTTCGCTTCCCGCACGGACGACGAAGTCCGTGCGGGCCTCTCCCCGCCCGCGGGGAGAGGGGAGGTGCGCGTCCTGAACCCCGATGCTCACGGTTGCTGCCGCCGGCGGCCGCGCTTCTGCTCGGTGCCGGCAGGCGCCTCCGCAGGCGTCACCTTCTGGCCGTCGACGCCTTCCGTGATCCGAACCGGGGCGCCGTCGCGCAGGCGGTCGGTGCCGTCGGTGACGATGCGGTCGCCGGCTTGCAGGCCGGAGAGCACGACGGTCTTGGTCCCGTCGGTCTCGCCGGTCTTGATCGGGCGGACCGTGACCTTGGCGTCGCCGTCCATCAGGTAGACGTAGGTGCCGGGGGTACCCTGCAGGATCGCCGCGTTGGGGACCAGAGCCGCGTTCGCCACCGTGTCGACGGTGAGCTTGGCGTTGACGAACTGGTTCGGAAACAGCTCCTCGTCCTTGTTCTCGAACAGGGCGCGCAGCTTCACCGTGCCGGTGGTGACGTCGATCTGGTTGTCGACCGTGTCGAGGGTGCCGGTGGCGATCTCGTGGGCGTCGCCCCGGTCGTAGGCGCGGACCACGAGCTTGGCGCCGGCGCGCACCCGGCGCATCACCCGCGAGACGTCGTCCTCGGGCAGGGTGAACACCACCGAGATCGGGTGGAGCTGCGTGACGACGACGATGCTGGTCGAGGCCGCGGTGATGTAGTTGCCCTGGTCGACCTGGCGCAGGCCGACCCGGCCCTCCACCGGCGAGACGATGCGGGCATAGGCGATGTTGAGGCGCTGCTGGTCGACGAGGGCCTGGTCGGAGGCGACCGTGCCCTCGTTCTGCTTCACCAGGGCGCCCTGGGTGTCGACGTTCTGCTTCGAGATCGAGTCCTGCTGGGCGAGGCGCTGGAAGCGGGCGAGGTCGAGCTTCGAGTTCTGCAGCAGGGCCTGGTCGCGGGCGAGCTGGCCCTGGTACTGGGCGAGCAACGCCTCGTGGGGCCGCGCGTCGATCTGGGCGAGGTAGTCGCCCTTCTTCACGGTCTGGCCCTCGCGGAACCCGATTTCGGTGAGGTAGCCGCTGATCTGCGATTTCACGGTGACGGTGGCCAGCGGCGTGACGGTGCCGAGCCCCTGGAGCACCACCGGGATGTCGCCGGTGACGACCTGCGCGATGCCGACCGCCTGGGGCACGTCCATGCCGCCGCGTTTGCCGCCGACCCGTCCGCCCTTGCCCTGGGTCTCGCCGGGGCCGCCGGCGACCTGCGTGCGCCCGTCGTACCAGCGGTGGGCCATCGCGCCGGCCGCCAGCAGAGCCAGAAGAAGCAGCATCCAGCGCAATGGGCGGAACCGCCGCGTCTTCGCAGGCGACGCGACCGGATCCGGCTGGAACGCGCGCGCCGTGTCCGTGCGGATGGGTGAGCTCTCGTTCATGCCTGATTAGACCACGTTCCGGACGCCGCCGCGCCCGTGTCGCGCCCTATCCTCTCGCTGTTTTCGTCCGCGGGCCGACCGTTCGTCGGCGCGCGGGGCGAATCCGGCACCCTGGTCCAGCACCTTGGCCTCGATCGCCTGTACGGCATCCGAACGGCCCGCGCCCTGCGGCACCCGCGCTCGGAGCGGCCCGGTTCTCGGCGTGGGTCCGAGCTTTCGCCGACCCGAGCCTTCGCTTCGCAATGCGTCGTCAGTACGGCGCCGATGTTTCGGCGCTGTTGCTGGCACCTCAGGGACGCTCCAGCGCGCGGTAGTACCGCACCACGTCGCGATAGGACTCGTCGACCGGCGCCACGGGGACGGCGAGCCGCAGGCCGAGTCCGAGGGCGCCGAAGGCGAAGGCCAGCGCGAGCGCGCGGCGGGTGGACATGGCAGGCTCCGGCGATCCGTTGCGGCTGGCAGAGGCCATAACGCGAAAAGGCCCGCCAACGAATTGGCGGGCCTCGCGACGACCGGTCCGGCGCCTGGCAGGATCGGAACGAGGGGGCGGAGCTCCAACCCCGCCGGCGCCGTACCGGCCGTGTGTCTGGAAGCTACCTCACGGCTGATGAATGTCAACATTCGTCAGCCGTCCGGCCCGGCGGGTCGCGGTGGCCGCGTGCGCTCGCGCACGTTTCGCCGGCGCTTCGGGCCATGGTATCACCCGGCCGATGTCCACCCCACGCCCCGCATGAACCCGGTCTTCTCCGGCCTCCCGACCACGGTGTTCGAGACGATGTCGCGGCTCGCGCGCGAGCACGGCGCGATCAACCTCGGGCAGGGGTTTCCCGACGACCCGGGTCCCGCCGACATGCGCGCGCACGGGGCCCGGGCGCTCGTCGAGGGCTCGAACCAATATCCGCCGATGATGGGGCTTCCATCCTTGCGCGCGGCGGTGGCGGCGCATTACGCCCGCCACCAGGGGCTCGCCCTCTATCCCGAGACCGAGGTGATGGTGACCTCGGGCGCGACCGAGGCGCTGGCCGGCGCGCTGCTGGCGCTGATCGCGCCCGGCGACGAGGTGGTGCTGTTCGCGCCGATGTACGACGCCTACCTGCCGCTGGTGCTGCGCGCCGGCGGCGTGCCGCGGATCGTGACGTTGACGCCCCCCGCCTTCCGCCTCGACGAGGCGGCGCTGGCCGCCGCCTTCGGGCCGCGCACGAAGGTGGTGCTGCTCAACAACCCGCTGAACCCGAGCGCCACCCTGTTCGGGGCCGACGACCTCGCGATGCTGGCCGCGTTCTGCGTCCGCCACGACGTGATCGCGCTGTGCGACGAGGTCTGGGAGCACGTGGTGTTCGACGGCGCCCGCCACCGGCCGCTGATGGCGCTGCCCGGCATGCGGGAGCGCACGGTGAAGGTCGGCTCGGCCGGCAAGATCTTCTCGCTCACCGGCTGGAAGGTCGGGTTCGTGATGGCCGGGCCTGGGCTGATGCGGACGCTGGCCAAGGCGCACCAGTTCCTCACCTTCACCACCCCGCCGAACCTGCAGGAGGCGGTGGCCTTCGGCCTCGCCAAGGAGGATTCGTACTTTTCCGACATGCGGGCGGGCTACGCCCGCTCGCGCGACCGGCTCGCCGACGGCCTCCGGCATCTCGGCTTCACGGTGCTGCCGGCGCAGGCGACGTGGTTCCTCAACGTCGACATCACCGAGCTCGGGCAATCCGGATCTGGGCATGTGGACGACGTCGCCTTCTGCGAGGCGCTGGTGCGCGAGCATCGCGTCGCGGCGATCCCGGTAAGCGCGTTCTATCCTGACGCGGCGGTGCGCCACCTCGTGAGGCTCTGCTTCGCCAAGGCCGACGCGACGCTCGACGCGGCGCTCGACCGCCTCTCCGGGGTCCGGCGGGTGGCCGCGTGAGGGAGCTGGGCCGGGCATCCGCCCACATCCTTGCCGGAACCGGGTCGCGGCGCCACATCTTCGCGGATGGCACCCCCCGCTCACCGGACTCCCCCGATGGATTCCTCGCAGACCTTCTCCCAGAGCTGGCGGGCCGGCACGACGCTGCGCGTCGGCGACCAGAGCCGCGAGGCGACGCTCGCCCGGCTCGAGGCGCTGGCGCACCTGCTCGATTCCGCCTTCCTGATCCCCGGCATCAACCGGCGGGTCGGGTTGGAGGCGGTGATCGGGCTCGTGCCGATCGTCGGCGACATCGCCGGCATGGTGATCTCGTCCTACATCGTCGCAGAGGCCCGCCGCATCGGCGCGCCGCGCTGGCTGATCGCCCGGATGGCGCTGAACGTCGCTTTCGACGGCGCGATCGGCATCGTGCCGCTCGCCGGCGACCTGTTCGACGCGGCCTTCAAGGCCAACCGCCGCAACGTCCGCCTGCTCCGCCGGTGGATGGAGCGCAACGGCGGCGTCCGCCCCAACGAGATCGACGGCACCGCCGTGCGGATCGACGGCTGAGCGGCATTCGCACGCGCATCGCCGGTCGCGCAGGCTCACACCTCCCTCCGAGCCTTCGGATCGGATCGCGGGTCCCCTCTCCCGGGCGGGAGAGGGACAGGGTGAGGGATGAGAACGCACCGGAGAGGTCACGCCCCTCACCCCAACCCTCTCCCGATGGGAGAGGGGGCCGCGACGCGCATCCCGCGAACCCTCTGTGGAGCATCCCGCGATGAACGTGATCGCCCGCCCCCCCGAGGGCGACCCGGTCTCGGCGCCGATGCCCGGGGCCCAGCCGATCGTGCCGCGGCCGAGCGAGGGATTGCCCGAGGCGCGGCCGCTCGCACCCCGCCGCGGCGGGCTGTCGCCGCTCAACCGGCGCCGGCTCGAGAACTTCCGCCGGAACCGGCTCGGCTACGTCTCGTTCCTGATCTTCCTGTCGCTGTTCGTCGTCAGCCTTTTCGCGGAAATCCTGGCTAACGACCGGCCGATCGTCGCCTCCTACAAAGGCGAGTGGCTTTTTCCGGTGCTGATCGACTACCCGGAGGAGAAGTTCGGCGGCTTCCTGGCGCGCACCGACTATCGCACGCCCGAGATCGTCAAGGAGATCGCGGAGAACGGCTGGGCGATCTGGCCGCCGATCCCGTTCTCCTACGACACCATCAACGATGGATTGCCGACCCCCTCGCCCTCGCCGCCGACCTGGATGCTCACCGACGCGCAGTGCCAAGCCGCCGAGACGGCGCCGGGCGCGGGCTGCGCCAACATCCCCTGGCACTGGCTCGGCACCGACAACACCACCCGCGACGTGCTCGCCCGCGTGATCTATGGGTTCCGCATCTCGGTGCTGTTCGGGCTGATCCTGGCCGCCGTCTCGTCGCTGATCGGCGTCGTCGCCGGCGCGGTGCAGGGCTATTTCGGCGGCTGGGTCGACCTGGCGTTCCAGCGCTTCATCGAGGTCTGGGGCGGCATCCCGACGCTCTACCTGATCATCATCATCTCGGCCTTCATCGCACCCGGCTTCTTCGTGCTGCTCGGCATCATGCTGCTGTTCTCGTGGGTGGCGCTGGTCAGCGTCGTACGCGCCGAGTTCCTGCGGGCGCGCAACTTCGAATACGTGCGGGCGGCCCGTGCGCTCGGCCTGTCCAACGTCCGCATCATGACCGTGCACCTGCTGCCGAACGCGATGGTGGCGACGCTGACCTTCCTGCCGTTCATCCTCAACGGTTCTATCACCACCCTGACCTCGCTCGACTTCCTCGGCTTCGGCCTGCCGCCGGGCTCCCCCTCGCTCGGCGAGTTGCTAGCGCAGGGCAAGGACAACCTGACCGCGCCGTGGCTTGGCCTGTCCGGCTTCCTGGTGATCGCGGCGATGCTGAGCCTGCTGGTCTTCGCCGGCGAGGCGGTGCGCGACGCGTTCGACCCGCGAAAGACGTTTCGTTAGCAAGATTTTTCGGCGGCAAGACCTTCTCGAAAGCATTTCCGGCGCTGTGGATGTCGGCTCGCTTCGAGGACATGCGATGCCTAGCAGATCAGGGCTTGTCCCGTGACTTGCTGATCACGGAACATGCCCGTGCAGGACTTCGATGTCGACCCTGAGGCGCATCGACGATGCCTGGCGAGCCAAGCCGTCTAGCTGGATCGATCGATGTTGCGTGGCCTCATCCGGGCCGAGCGCAATGCTGACTGAGCCCGGCCTCGTCACGGACGACGCAGTCGAATAATCCGCGGCGGCGCTCCCGTTCCCGGCGACCACACTTTGTACACGAAACTGTTACTTAGTACTTCTGTACTGGTACAAGCGAATTCAAAATATGGCGATCACATCATCTTGGTGCGACAATTTTGTCCACCATTGCGTAGGGCTGTGGTATGGACATCCAGGCAACGGGTAGGGTGCAGACCGAACAAGATGCCGACATCCAGCATTTCGCCACCGTCTCGACGCGATGTTCGCGTCCGGTAACGGTCTCGGGCGAAAGCAAAATCTGCGCTGCCGCGGATGCGCAGATTTCGCGAGGCGCTCAGTGAGGCAATGCTGGGCGCACCGGGCCGGTTGCACGGATACGCTGCGCACTCGGCAGGCAAAACACACATATGATCATATGTTGAGCCCGGATAACGCCGTGGACATCCTTGCTTTCTCTGGCAAACATCATAATTCCTGCGCTTGGGGTTTTCGTCAAAAAATAGGCAAGGAACGTACGGATGTCTGAAACTGCAGTGTCGGCGCAGACGAGCAACGACTATATCGAGCGGACCGTCGACGTCGTCGCGGCCTATGTGTCGAACAACTCCGTCCCCATCACCGAATTGCCGGCGCTGATCGCGAGCATCCATGAGGCGCTGAACAACGTCGGCTCCGGCACGGCTCCCGTCACCACCGAGGCCGTCGAGAAGCCCAGCACCGCTCAGATCCGCAAGTCGATCCGCCCCGACGGGCTGGTCAGTTTCATCGACGGCAAGTCCTACAAGACGCTGAAGCGCCACCTGACCAAGCACGGCCTCGACCCGCACAGCTACCGCGAGCGTTACGGCCTGCCCGCCGACTATCCGACCACCTCAGCGAACTATTCGGCCCAGCGCTCCGCGCTCGCCAAGAGCCTCGGCCTCGGTCAGCCCGGCCGCTCGGCCGCCGCCGAAGCGCCCGAGGACATCGAGGAGGCGCCCGCCGCCCCCGCCCGCCGCGGCCGCAAGGCGGCGACCTCCGCCGTGAAGGGCAGCCAGACCCGCAAGGCCGACGCCGCGTAAGGGTACGGACAGGACCGGCCCGAAATTCCCGAAGCCCGGCCCATCGTGAGCCGGGCTTTTGGATTCTCAAGAGGCAGCCGGATGCTTTGTGGTGTCTGGATCACGCGTCGCGGATGCCGTGCGCTCAAGAGCGATCTGGTCCAAGACTGATGATCCAAGACTGGTTTTGTGAAATGCCTGTCGGCCTAAAGAGCCGCGCGCCGTCCGAGCAGGCGGGCGCGGGCTTGCGCGACCAGGGCGGCGCGAGCTTGCTGCGCGTCGTCGGCATCGAGCAGCGGCGAGGCGGCGAGGGCGGAAAGGTAGGCCCTCTCCGGTTCGCGGCAGGCGCCGATCGCCGCGTCGGCGGCGAGCGGGCGGCTTCCGATCGTGGCTTGCAACCCGAAGTGGCGGTCGAGGCAGCCGTGCCAGGAGGCGTAGCGCGTCCCGGCCTCGCCGGCCTTCACCGGGCTCGCGGCAGCGAGCAGTCCAGTGGCGAGCGCGATGGCCAGCCCCGCGGCGAGCAACGGTTTCGGGAAGGGATGGGAGATCATGGGCGCGTCGTGGTGGGCGGCTCCGATCCCGGAGCCTCGCGCCGACGCGGTGAAGATTTCATCAACGTGCTATCGTGCGCTGCGTCCCGTTTCGGGACGGGAGGCCGGTTTTCAGCGGTTGGCGGTGGTGACAGGCGAGGTGACGCCGCCGAGCGACACCCAGGCGACGGCGTCCTGGCTCTCGCGCTTGATGAAGGTGTAGCCGGTGCGGTGCCAGGGCAGAATCTGGCTGGTCTTGTTGTCGAGCACGAGGTCGCCGCGATCGGTGATCAGGGTGAGCACGGCGTGGCCCTCGCCCTTCTCGTCGATGACCACGGTCATCCGCATGGCGCGGCGCGGCAGGCCGGCGCGGGCGAGCAGGCTGCGCTTGAGCAGCTGGAAGTCCTCGCAATCGCCCGAGCCGTCCTCGGCAAGGTCCCAGCGGTCCGGCACCCCGAGGTGGTCCATGTCGGTGATCGCGACGATCGACTTGTTGACCCGGCGGTTGATCGTCTGGATCGTGTTCCAGATCGCGGGGGTCATCGCGATGCGGGCGGGCTCGGCGGCGTTCACCGCGCACTCGGCCGGGTAGCCCTGGCAGAAGCCGACCCAGGCCAGGATCGGCTTGGCGGCGCCGACCGGCTCGGCGGCCAAGGTGGGGGCGGGCAGCGAGGCCAGGGTCTGCGCCACGGCCGGGGCGACGGCGAAGGCCAGTCCGGCCGTCACGGCGAGGCCGGCGAGGCCGGCGAGGGCCTTGCGCAGACGGGGCGCCGACACCGCCCGAACCGTCGAAATCGCGAACCGCATCGCCGTGGCCCAACCCGTTAAGCTCTCGTTAACGAAAGCTCTCACGCCGAGGCCCCGACGGCAATCACCCCCTTAACGAAAGGTTAACGCTGTGCGTAACGCGAGAATGCGGATGCGACGGCTGGATCGATGCAAACGGGACACAGGTGCGGCCTTGGCGCCCGTTCTCACGCGGTGCCCCATGACGGGCGGGCGAAGACCGAGGATCGGAACCAGTCGACCGAGCCGGCGCGCACCAGCCCGAAGCCGGCTTCGCTGGCGCGATTGGCGTCGTAACAGGCTGGGCACGGTTCAGCCGACAAGGTCGCAGACGCCCGCTTCGCGCGTGGCGAGCGCGGAGAAGTGAGAGGATGTGCGGTTCCGTCGAGCGTCCAGGAAGGGCCCGCGCTCAGAGCGCCAGCATCAGCAGGCCGACGACGAGGACAGCGAGAAGCATGCAGAGGGCGAGGTCGAGGATGGGAGCCCCGCCGCAGGAGGATCGGTGGTTGGTCGGCATGGCTTGCGACCTTGCGATGGCGGGAATCATCGGCTGGTATCCCGATCGAGGGTGAGAAGCGTCTCCCAGACCGGGCTGCCGGCCTGGGAGACGCCGTCGAACGCCGCAGCCCGTCGGGAATGGGATCCTGCGGCTGCTGCCTGCGTCGCCCCCGAGGGCGCGACGCGGTGGGCCGTGTCCGCGGCGACGATCCCGAAGGTTGGCAGGGACAGGGCGACAAGGCAGGCGGCGATCCGGCCGAGCCGCGAGAGGTTGGCTGCAGTCGCGATCCTGCGCTCGGAGCGCCGGGCCGCGTTCAGGGGTGCCATATGCCGGCCGACGAAGGCATGCCTGGTGTCGCGCATCGTCTTCGCCGGTCCTGATGGTGTGGGAAATTTGACCACGCTGCAATCCTATGTGTGTAAAATTCCCACGTCAACGCGAAATGGCTGTGCCGACGTGCGTTCGCGTACTCTGTGGGATTGTGTCCCACAGATCCCGTGGTCATGCTGATCTGATGTCCGAGACCATCAACGACACCGGCGAGGGAACCAGCCTGCACGCGCCGGTGGCGCGCCTGCTGCGGCCGCTGGTGCGGCTGTTCGTGGCGCGCGGCATCACCTTCCCGGCGCTGACGAACCTACTGCGGGAACTCTACGTCAACGTCGCCGAGTACGACTTCGCGCTTCAGGGCAAGGAGCAGACCGACAGCCGCGTCTCGCTGCTCACCGGCATTCACCGCAAGGAGGTGCGGCGCCTGCGCGGCGCCGGGGCTCCGGTGAGCGCAGTGCCGGCGGTGGTCTCGCGCACGAGCCGGATCATCGCCCGCTGGCTCGCCGACCCGGCCTTCACCGACCCGGAGGGACGGCCGCTGGCGCTGCGGCGCGCGGGCGAGGACGGCCCCTCCTTCGAGGCGCTGGTCGCCGGCGTGACCCGCGACCTGCGCCCCCGCGCGGTGCTGGACGAGTGGCTCGACCGCGGGATCGCCACCCTCGACGGCGAGGACCGGATCGTCCTGGCGGAGGCCGCCTACGTGCCCCGCGGCGGCGGCGAGCCGCAACTCTACTATTTCGGGCGCAACCTCCACGACCACATCGCGGCCTCGGTCGCCAACATCCTCGGCGACGCGCCGCGCTTCCTCGAGCGCGCGGTGCATTACGACGGGCTGTCGGAGGAACTGGCGCTCCGGCTGGAGGCGCGCGCCAAGGAGATCGCGATGGCGGCGCTGACCCAGGCCAACCGCGAGGCCCACGCCGCCTGTGCCGCCGACCCCGGCGGCTCCCACCGCTGGAATTTCGGACTCTACGTCTACGCCGAGGCCGTACCGCCGGCCGGGGACGCCTTCCCCGCAGACGATGCTTTGCCGGCTTCGTCGGAGGCCGAGGCGTGAGAACGCCGGCGGGGCAGTCGCGAGAGGCGCAGCACGAGGTTCGGTCGTCGCGTCCACGCGTTCCGGGACCAGGCGCATGATGCATCGCGCCGCGCCCACCCGCCGCCTCGTGCTGCGGCTGCTCGCCGGCGCCGCGCTGATTCCGGTGCGCGCGGTGCCGCAGGAGGCGCCGCGCGACCAAGGAATCGGCGGCACCGGGGCGCGTCCCGACGACATCCCGGGTGAGGGTGACCGCGGTATCGGGGGCACGGGGGTGATCGGCACGATCCGCCGCTTCGGCTCGATCGTCGTCAACGACCTGCGCATCGCCTATCCCGACGACGTCAACGTGCGCATCGACGGGGTGCCAGCGCGCGCCGCCGACCTGAGGGTCGGGCACGTGGTCCACGTCGTTGCCCACGCCGACGCGGGCGGCCTCGCGACACGGCGGATCGACGTGACGCGCGAGGTGGTCGGGCCGGTGGAATCGGTGCGCGGCGGGAACCTCATGGTCCTCGGCCAGCGCATCGCCGCAGCGGGAATCGCCGGGCGCTGGGCGGTGGGCGACCGGGTCGCGGTGTCGGGCCTGCGCAGGCCGGACGGCGTCGTCGTCGCCAGCCTGATCGAGAGGCAGGCGGACGGCCCCGCCCGCGTCGCCGGCCCGGTCCGGCGCGACCGCGACGGGCACTTGGTGATCGGGCACCTGCGGCTCGCGGGCGCCGACACCC